>WGAW01000175.1 GCA_015494675.1 Hydrogenimonas sp.
TAAATCCCGATGATGTAAAGCAGCTTCAGGAGCGCGGTGCTGCATGCAGGAAGCTGATTCAGGAGTGCAAGATTCCCGATGACCTGAAAGATAAGATACTGAAGGGGTATGAAGAGCTCAAAAAGGAGTATGGCGAAGATGTTTCTTTGGCCGTACGCTCCTCCGCTACCGCCGAAGACTCACCGGAGGCTTCGTTCGCCGGGCAGAACGACACCTATCTAAACATATCCGGTGAAGAGGCGCTGCTGGATGCCTACAGGCGCTGCCTCGCTTCAAATTTTACAGACCGTTCCATCCACTATAAATACGATCACGGATTCGACTGGTCGAAGGTCTACCTCTCCGTTGTCGTTATGAAGATGGTCCGCTCGGACAGAGGTGCCAGCGGCGTAATGTTCAGCCTCGATACCGAAACCGGATTCAAAGATGTGGTATTCATAAATGCCGGGTACGGGCTGGGAGAGAACATCGTGCAGGGAACGATAGACCCCGACAGCTTCTACGTACACAAGCCCACTTTCGAAAATGGCTACAGAGCCGTTTTGAAACGCCGGCTCGGTAAAAAACAGCTCAAGATGGTTTTTGCCTCGGAGCTGAACACCGGAAACATAGCCGTAGAGTATACGAAAAATATCGAAACGGACGAAAAGGAGCGCAGCCGATTCTGCATAGACGACGATGACGTTATGGTGCTTGCTGACTACGCCATAAAGGTGGAGAACCACTACTCCAAAAAGGCCGGATATCGCAAACCGATGGATATGGAGTGGGCCAAAGACGGTGTGGACGGCCACCTCTATATGGTCCAGGCTAGACCCGAGACGGTAGAGTCGCAAAAAAGTGGAACGGTTCTGAAGATGTACCATCTCAAAGAGAAGGGGAGGCTGCTCGTAAGCGGCCGCGCGGTCGGTACGAAGATAGGTCAGGGCAAGGTTAGGGTCATAAAAGATATAAGTGAACTTAGCAGCTTCAAGCCCGGAGAGGTACTCGTTTCCGAAACGACGACGCCGGACTGGGAGCCGGTTATGAAAACGGCGGCCGCGGTAGTCACCGACCGCGGAGGACGCACATGCCACGCGGCCATTGTCAGCCGTGAGCTGGGTATTCCGGCGGTTGTTGGAACGGACAATGCGACCGAAGTTCTAAAAGACGGAATGGAGGTTACCGTAAGCTGCGCCGAAGGAGAGACGGGCAACGTCTACGAAGGGCTGCTCAAATACGAGATAGTGGAAACCGACCTCTCTAAGATGAAAAAGCCCAAAACAGAAATCATGATGAATCTAGGGAACCCCGATATCGCTTTTTCGCTGGCCGGACTTCCGGTGGACGGCATAGGGCTTGCGAGAATGGAGTTCATTATAAACGAGTATATCAAAGCGCACCCTATGGCCCTGAAGCATATGGAGAAGGTTGACGAAGAGACCAGAAAGGCTCTCGAGAAGCTCTCCGAAGCATTTGAGAGCCCGGAAGAGTTTTTCGTAAAAACGCTCTCCGAAGGGGTTGCGACGATAGCCGCATCGGTCTATCCGAACACTTGCGTCGTTCGCATGAGCGACTTCAAGAGCAACGAATACGCAACGCTTCTGGGCGGTAAGTTTTTCGAGCCCGAAGAGGATAACCCGATGATAGGTTTCCGTGGTGCGGCACGCTACAGCCATCCAGCATACGAAGAGGGATTTGCCCTCGAGTGTGCAGCTATGAAGAGGGTCAGGGAAGTGATCGGCATGGACAATATCATTTTAATGATCCCATTTTGCCGACGGGTCGGCGAGGGCAAAAAAGTGATCGAGACGATGGCAAAATATGGGCTGAAAAAAGGCGAAAACGGCCTGAAGATCTATGTAATGTGTGAAATTCCGAACAATGTCATCCAGATAGACGCTTTCAGCGAGATTTTCGACGGTTTCAGCATAGGAAGCAACGACCTTACGCAGCTTACACTCGGAGTCGACCGTGACAGCGAGATAGTCGCGTTCGATTATGACGAGCGTGATCCGGGCGTGATGAAGATGATAGAGCTGGCGGTGGAAGGGGCGAGACGAAACGGGCGCCACAGCGGTATTTGCGGTCAGGCTCCCTCCGACTATCCCGAAGTGGCCGAATTTCTTGTAAAGCTGGGTATAGACTCGATCAGTCTCAACCCGGACAGTGTCCTAAAGACAATGCGTGATATTGTAGAGCTGGAAAAAAAGCTGGGAAGGAGCTGAGATGTTAGAGAGATATTTGCCGGCCGATGTACCCTCCGATAGAGAGGGAGATTTTCTTGAAACCTATAAAAAGACAACAGGCGGAAGCGGGCGGTTGATGCTCTTTGCCGGTGATCAGAAGGTCGAGCATCTGAATAACGACTTCTTCGGCCGTGACATACCGCCCGAAGACAATGACCCCGAACATATGTTTCAGATCGCTTCAAGGGCCGATATAGGGGTTTTCGCTACGCAGTTCGGGCTTATATGCAGATACGCAAGGGATTACAGAGAGGTTCCCTATCTGGTGAAACTCAATTCCAAAACGAATCTTGTGCCATACACCGACAAAGATCCATATTCGCAGCAGTGGCTGGAAGTGGAGGATATTGTCCGCTTCAAAAAGAGCAGCGGTCTGGATATTCGCGGGGTCGGCTATACGGTATATCTGGGAGGAGAGCACGAACATTCGATGCTGCGGGAAGCTGCCCAAATAGTGCATAAAGCGCATGAAAACGGGATGCTGGCGGTACTTTGGATATATCCGAAGGGCCCTTATGTAAAAGATCAGCATGATACCCATCTGATCGCCGGCGCCGCAGGTGTCGGTGCATGCCTCGGAGCCGATTTTGTCAAGCTGAAAGTTCCATATGTCAATGAGAGTTTCGACCCTGCACTCCTGAAAGAGGTGACTCAGGCGGCAGGCCGGACAGGGGTTTTGTGCGAGGGAGGAGACAAGGTAAACGAGGCCGAATTTCTGGCTCAGCTTCACGAGCAGATACATATCGGCGGAAGCCGCGGAAACGGTACCGGCCGTAATATTCACCAAAGGCCGCTCGAAGAGGCGATACGCATGGCAAACGCTATCTATGCGGTTACCGTCAAAAACGCTACTGTCGACGAGGCGTTGAAGATCGCCAAAGGAGCAGCGGTATGAGCAGTACGATAAAGAGCGTCCGTGCGATAGAGATACTCGATTCCCGTGGAAATCCCACTGTTCGCGTATTCGTCACCCTCGAAGACGGTACGAAAGTAAGTGCGTCTGTCCCTTCCGGTGCTAGTACCGGTGAAAATGAAGCGGTAGAGCTGCGCGACGGCGAAGAGCGATACGGCGGCAAAGGGGTGCGTAAAGCGTGCGCGAATGTAAACAGTATAATAGCCCCTGAACTTGCGGGGCTGGATGCGTCTGAGCAGGCGATGATAGACCGGCTCATGATAGAACTCGATGGAACAGACAACAAGAGCAGGCTCGGCGCCAACGCCATTTTGGGAGTCTCTATGGCAGTGGCGAAAGCTGCCGCCGAGAGCGAGGGGAGCGAGCTCTACCGCTATATCGGCGGAACGGAGGCGAGACGAATACCGGTTCCGTGCATGAACATTCTAAACGGCGGTGAGCACGCCGACAACAGTGTCGATTTTCAGGAGTTTATGGCCGTACCTCACGGAGCGCCGTCTTTCAAAGAGGGGCTGCGCTATGTCGCGGAGACGTTCCATAGACTCAAAAAGATACTTGAATCCAAAGGGTATGCAACCTCGGTCGGTGACGAAGGGGGTTTCGCCCCGAACCTCAAAAGCAACGAAGAGGCTGTGGAGCTTATAATCGAGGCGATAGAGAAGAGCGGTTACGAGCCCGGTGTAGATATATCGATCGCCATAGACAGTGCCGCTACGTCGTTTTGTACCGACAAAAAAGGGCGTTACGATCTCAAGTGGTCGGGTGCGGGCGAGATGAGCAGTGACGACCTGATCGAGCTTGCCGAAGAGTGGGTGCGGAAGTATCCTATAATCCTGTGGGAAGATCCGCTTGCGGAAGAGGATTGGGAGGGGTTCGCCAATTTCACACGCA
>WGAW01000176.1 GCA_015494675.1 Hydrogenimonas sp.
GAAGATCAAAAGACTCTGATCACTCTTCGCCGAAAAAGATTCCTAACATATATATGGCGATATAGATGACGATGATAACCGGAATCCAGTTGACCGGATCGCTCCAGTCGGCATGTGTAACAAATTTTAAAAAATCCATTCACTATGATAATATAATTTCGCCAAAAAAGGGGATTCGATGCTTTTAAGATACAGAGAGTGGTTTCCGAAACTCGGAAGAGGCACATGGGTGGCACCCGACTCCACAATAATAGGAAACTTCGAATGCGGTGAAGAGTGCTCCATATGGTTCGGCTGCGTTATCAGAGCCGATGTGCACAGGATCCGCATAGGCGACAGAACAAACATTCAAGACCTCTCGATGATCCATGTGACCCACTACAAAAACCCGGATATGAGCGACGGACATCCGACGATAATTGGCAACGACGTAACGGTCGGCCACAGGGTCATGCTTCACGGCTGCACCATCGGCGACGCCTGCCTGATCGGGATGAATGCCACCATTCTAGACGGTGCCGTTATAGGCAGAGAGTCCATCGTAGGCGCAGGCGCACTCGTAACAGGAGGAAAGAAGTTTCCCCCCAGAAGCCTCATAATCGGTTCTCCGGCGAAAGCGGTCCGGCAGCTCAGCGATACGGAGGTTGATGAGCTCTACGCTTCGGCACGCCGCTATGTAGAGTTCAAAAACGACTATATCGACCACATCTCATGACTCTCTTTGCGGTTGCGGACGCACTGGGGCTGGCAAGCTTCGCTATAAGCGGCTACCTGATGGGGGTCAGAAAAGGGCTCGATCTTTTGGGCATTCTTATCGCCGCCTTTCTAACGGCCCTGGGCGGAGGGGTGATCCGCGACGTGATTGTGGGCCGTATGCCGGTGGCCTTTACCGAAACGGCCGTTCTTCTTTACGTCACGGCCGCGGTTGCGCTTGCGTACCTATTCAGGCTTCACGCAAAAAAGCGGCCGGAGAGGTTCGCGATCTTCATACTGATGGACAGCATGGGCCTGGTTGCGTTCGCACTTACCGGTGCACTGGTGGGCATAGAGTCCGGCTTCAACATATTCGGCGTCATGCTTCTGGCTTTCATTACGGCGGTGGGCGGCGGCATGATACGCGACATCATGGTAAACGAGATTCCGATGGTGCTTACGAGCGATTTTTACGGTACAATCGCACTGCTTATAGCGGTGTCGGTATTCATATGCGACCGCATAGGATGCCTCGGAAACTTTACACTCGTAACTATAGCGGCTGCGGCTCTCGCACTTAGGCTCATAGCCTACAAAAGAGGCTGGCGGCTGCCGAAACTTGGGGGAGAGAGATGAAAAAATACCTTTCGACGGAGACTCTTACGCTTGCAGCCATTTTTCTGGGAATAGCCTGCGGTGTCTGGCTGCCGGACGCGATGCTTGCGTTTAAATGGATGGGCGATCTTTTCCTGATGCTTCTTAAGATGCTTATAGTCCCTCTGGTCTTCGCATCCGTCTTTGTGGCCATAGTATCGCTCGGAAGCGGAGAGGCTCTGAAAAACCTCGGCCTCAAAGCATTCGGATACTACTTTCTGACAACCGCCCTGGCCGTTACCGCCGGGCTGCTCATTGTAAATATTATAGAGCCGGGCAGCGCCCATCAGCTTGCGGGCAGCGCACCGGTCTCGCCGCCGAAAGAGCACTCCGTTTCGTCTCTGCTGCTCTCATTCGTCCCGGCAAACATCTTCGCCTCGCTCTCCGAGGGAAGAATCGTGCAGGTTCTCGTTTTCGTCATATTCTTCGCCGTAGCCGCACTTCACCTCGAAAATAAAAAAAGAGATACATTAAGCGGCTTTTTCGACGCGCTCAACGACGCGATGGGAAAGATTGCCGGCTGGGTAATAAAGCTGACTCCCCTCGGGGTCTTTTCGCTCATAGGCTATGTCATAGCGAAAGAGGGGCTAGAAACGCTCTATCAGCTCAAAGATTACGTTATTGCGGTACTGGTCGCCCTCTTTTTGCACGCACTGGTAATTCTGCCGCTGGTGGCCTATCTAATCGGCCGTTTCAACCCCTACACCTACTTTCTAAAGGTGCGTGAAGCGGTGCTTGTGGCATTTTCGACAGCCTCCAGCTCCGCCACGCTTCCGGTCTCGATAGAGGTGAGCGAAACCAAAGGCGGGGTTAAAAAGGAGAGTGCCGGCTTCATTCTGCCGCTCGGCGCCACCGTAAATATGGACGGCACCGCACTCTACGAGGCGATAGCGGTGATGTTCATAGCGAACAGCTTCGGCGTGGAGCTGGGCTTCAGCGAGCAGATCGTAATATTCGTAACCGC
>WGAW01000177.1 GCA_015494675.1 Hydrogenimonas sp.
AGCTCGTCTTCAATTTTTAGCAGCGGGTCGCTCGGCGGCATTCTGAAAGCGGTAAGGTCGCAGTTGTCGAATATGTCATCCCGAAGCGTCACGAGCTCCCTGCTTCTGTAGGCATCCTCTTTGTGTTTTATTAGCAGATTTTTTATGCGCTCCGGTTTTACCTCGTCTATATGTTCGTATATACCGTCAAGGGTCTTAAACTGTGTAAGCAGCTTTACCGCCGTCTTGGGCCCTATTCCCGGTACACCCGGAACGTTGTCGGAGCTGTCGCCTATGAGCGCCTGATAGTCGGTGAACTGACGCGGGTGTATGCCGTACTTCTCCTCGCACGCCTCTTCGTCAATCTCTATCTTTTTTATCGGGTCGAAAAGAACGACGTTTCTGTCGTCTATGAGCTGGTAGAGGTCCTTGTCGTGGCTGACGATGCGCACCTTTATGCCCTGCTCTTTCGCGCACTTCACCATAGAGGCTATTACATCGTCGGCTTCGTAGTTTTCGAGGCTCAGTTTCGAAAGCCCCATCTTCTCTATCCACTCTATAGCCACGGGAAGCTGTTTTTTAAGCTCCGGCGGTGCTTCGGGACGCTGCGCCTTGTAGTTCGGGTCTATCTTCTGCCTGAAGCTCGGACCGGGTGCATCGAGCGCAAAGAGCAGATAGTCGGTAGGATACTCCTTCTCAAGGTTATGGATGAGATTTGCGAATCCAGTCAGCAGGCCTGTGGGGAACCCTTCGGAGTTTTTAAGAGGGGGCAGGGCGTAGAAACTTCTGAAAAAGAAGCCGAACGTATCTATTACTGTCAGTATCTTCATTCGCCTAACTGTTCCAGCGCTGAACCAGGTCGTCCAAAACTTCGGCCAAACCCTCCTCTTCGTAGCCCGCTTTGAGCGCGAGATTGAGTGCGCGCTTGCAGCTCTTTTCACTTAGCGGCTCTCTTACGTTAACCGCCTCCGAAGCGAATCTGAGAGCCCATGCATCGTCTCTGACGTTTACGTCGGCCTGGGTTGGGAGGTCGGACCAGCGTATAATGTCGCACGTCGTCGAATCGAACTCCCAGTGGGCCAGCATGGCGGCGCTTACCTCTGCGGTAGTTGTGTCGAGGTAGTTGCGCTCGGTCTCTCTTATATCCCACCCCGCATCGAGTTCGGCTTTGAAAGTCGCATCTTCACCCTCTCTTAACAGTTCGTCGGCGATGACGATCTTTCCGATCTCCTGCAAAAGAGCCAGCAGTCTTATCCTCTCGGCTTTGGAAGCATCGATCTTTCTCATCCACCCCTGAGCCAGCATGCTCTGAAACTGTGAAACCTTCGCGAAAGCCTCACTCGAGATTCCGTAGGGCGAGAGGTTGGTACGGAGCATGTTCCGCACCGAAAGGTTCACCACCAGATCCTTCACGCTCTTCAATCCGAGCAGAGATATGGCCTGTTCTACACTCGTGATCTCTTTTCTAAGGCCGTAAAACGCGGAGTTTAACAGCTTCAGAAGGTCGGCGACGACCATCGGATCCTTCTCGACGATGGCGGCTACCGCCTTGACGTTGACATCGGCATCGGCATAAGCCTTCTCTATCTCTACCACCGTCTGGGGAAGAGGCGGCAGCGAGCTGATCCTTTCGACCAGTTTTGAGTTCATCATTCTCCAACCTTTGCATAGTTTTTGTTAATCTGATATGATCATTAAACGGTCCGGCACGTCAAAAGGAAATTCGAAGTGTAACCCTATGAACCGAACTTGACATTTCCGGGTGAGTCGCGGCGTTTGGCCCTCTTTCTGGCCGCTTCGCGATTGAACGAAAATATACTGTATATCGCCCACACCAGAAACATCGAAGCGAGTATTTCGTAACCGATGGCCCATAGCATGAAAAAGCTTATGAAATCTCCGTTTATGATCACCGTGAAGAGGTCACTTATGCTACCTTTGGCGGATATTACCAGCATGACGAGCGTACCGGTAATGTATGGAGCGAAAATGAAATATAGAGCCGCTTTTATATAGGCATATTTCGGATCGCCTCCGACAAGGTCGGCTACCGTCATCTGCTGATGCAGAAAATCGCCGTGGTTCTCGTAGAGCACCTCTCGGTATTTGGGCATCGATTTATAGAATTTTGTCTTTTTTGCAGCCATGTCGTTCCTGTTCAACTACTCATAGTCTAGCTATCCGTCTTATTTGAATGATCACATATTGTATCATAAAACATTGTCTTCCCGATACCCGTTTATACGCCCGCCGATCTCTCTATGCGCATCTGTCCGTCCGGGAAGATTCGACATACCCGGACTGAAACATCTTCCTCTTCTTCTCCGAAAGCATGGCGGCGAGAACTTCGAAAAGCTTTTCGCTGGCAGCCTCCATCGCTTCGAACTTCTCTATAATGATCTGCTGATTGCGACGGTCGAGCGACTCGTGTGCGAGAAGAATCGACTCGTTGGCGTTTCTATGCACCTCTTCATGCGGCTGTGCTACCAGCGCATAAGCCTTGGTATCTCCGAAACGCTCTTTCGCATCCTCCAGATACCATCGTCCCAGGCGGCACTTGTCCGATCCGCTCAAAACCTCGCCGCTCTGGCGTAGAACCTCCCTGAATGCCCGCGATTTGAAGAGAATGTGGTCAATCTGTATCAGTATGACCATCATGAGATCCTCTTTCTCTTTGGTTATCAGGCTCACCTCGTTCGACTCCTTGTTGAAAAGCTCCAGAGTCTGCCTGAAGCGCTCCATCGACTCCATCGAGTCCTGAGCTATCTCGTTCATGAGAATCGCCTGCTCCTTAATGCCGCCGCTCTCCTGTTGTAGGGTCTGAATCGATATCGCGATCTCCTGCGTAGCCTTCTGAGTGCGCTCGGCAAGTTTTCGTACCTCGTCGGCCACCACCGCGAAACCGCGGCCGTGCTCCCCTGCCCTGGCGGCTTCTACAGCCGCGTTCAGCGCCAACAGATTCGTCTGTTCGGCGATATCTTTTATGAGTGTGACTATAGCGGTGATCTCCTGCGCCCTCTCGTTGAGAAGGTCTACCGCCGTATCGTTTCCGGCTATATGTTCCCTAAGCTCTTCGAGCCTCATGACCACATCTTTGACCTCTTCCATACTCTTGTTTGAAAGATCGGCCGTACTTGCCGCCTTTTCGCTCGTACTCTTCAGCTCTTCAGAAGCCTGAGCCAGCTCCTCCTGAATATATGCGAAACTCTCCTGCAGCTGTTTTCCGGTCTGCCCGAGTCTTCTTGTATAACCGTCTTTTTCGGCCTTCTTGTAGTTCTCGTGCATGGAGTCTATAGCTCTGTTGATCAGCTTCGCCGATCTCTTGAACGAGAGATTGAGCCCCGTCGGATTCACCCTTCTATAGAACCTGTTCTCTCCGGCATACTCTATGGAGGTGTTGAGTTCGCGAACGAACGTCTCCACCTGGTCGAGCAGGTTGTTCAGATTCCAGGCCAGACGCCCGAGCGCCCCTTTTTCTCCGATATGTGTCAGCCTGCTTTCGAAGTTTCCTTCCAGTGCGTCTTTCAAAACACCCTCTATCCGCTCTATCTCACGCTCTATCCGAACGGCGCAGCGGTATGTTCCGCCGCACAGAAGCATAAGCGAGGCCAATAGGATCAGCAGCGGCACCTTCGCTCCGCAGAGGGCTACAGCCGACGCAAAAGCCGCCGCGATTAGGGCACCGGATGCGAAAATGAGATATCTGAGCTTAGAGAGAGTGGATAAATTCGTCATAAGTCACATCCTCCCTTTTCAGCATCTCGTCTATCATCTTTTTCGAAGCGTCCATACCGCCGCGGCGTTCTATCTGCAGAAGATCCCTGTATAGGGGCTCGACCTTCTGAAGTTTGGATCTATCCGGAGACCTTCTGACGGAGAAGTAGCCGACTATTTTGCCGTTTACGGGATCGTACGACGGCGTGACGGTTGCAAGAACCCAGTAGAATGAGCCGTCTTTTGCAAGATTCTTGACATAGGCGTTGACCTCTTCCCCGGCCTGTATGCCGTCCCACAATATCTTGAAAACGGCTTTTGGCATGTCGGGATGTCTTATGATACTGTGGGGAGCTCCAAGAAGCTCTTCTTCACTGTATCCGCTTATATCTATGAACCTCTCGTTCCCGTAGGTGATTTTGCCTCTCGTATCTGTTTTCGATACCAGTATCTCGTCATCTTTCAGAAACTTCTCTCTATCTATCGGCTCAGGCCTTCTCATCCCCCTCTTCTCCTTATACAGTGATGTTTCGTGTACAGGGCGGGGACGGTTCAGAGTTTCAGTTCCCTTTTAAGAAACTCCCCCGTATAGCTCCCCGTCTTTTCGTGATTCGCCGCAACCTCTTCGGGTCGCCCTTCGGCAATGATCCGACCGCCCTTGTCGCCTCCTTCGGGGCCCATGTCTATGATGTAGTCGGCGTTCTTGATCATATCGAGGTTGTGCTCTATCACAAGTACACTGTTACCCAAATCGGTCAAATGGTGCAGAACTTTAGTCAGACGGTCCACATCGGCGAAGTGCAGGCCGGTAGTCGGCTCGTCGAGAATATATAGAGTGTTTCCGGTATCTTTGCGACTGAGCTCTTTGGCGAGCTTGATTCTCTGTGCTTCACCTCCGGAGAGAGTAACGGCATTCTGACCGAGGGTTATATAGCCTAGCCCCACATCGTGAAGGGTCTTTAGCTTCGAAAATATTTTCGGAATATGCTCGAAAAAGTGCAGCGCCTCGTCGACGCTCATCGCGAGCACATCCGCGATATTTTTGCCTTTGTAGCGGATCTCGAGTGTCTGGGGATTGTAGCGCTTGCCTTTGCAGGAGTCGCACTTTACCATGATGTCGGGCAGAAAGTGCATCTCTATCTTTATCTCCCCCTCGCCCTGGCACTTTTCGCAGCGCCCTCCCTTGACGTTGAAGCTGAAGCGACCCGGTTTGTAACCGCGTATCTGCGCCTCCTTCGTTTTTGCAAAGAGCGCTCTTATTTCGTCCATCACTCCGGTATACGTGGCAGGATTGGACCTGGGCGTTCGGCCTATCGGGCTCTGGTCCAGATAGATCACCTTGTCCAGGCTCTCCAGGCCCGTTATCTCCACGCCGTCGACCTTTTGCACCTTTTTCGCGCGGTTTAGCATCTCTTTGGCCGTAGGCAGCAGCGTCTGAAGAATAAGAGAACTCTTTCCGCTGCCGCTGACTCCGGTGATACAGACGAAGTTTCGAAGGGGTATTTTCGCGTTCAATCCCCGTATATTGTTGATATTGACATTCTTTATCTCGAGCCACTCCTTCTGTGGCCGTCCATGGAAATATTCGATCTTTTTGCGCTCCGTCAGGTAGTCGGCCGTCAGTGTATCGGACTTTTTCAGATCTTCAAGGGTTCCGGCAAAGACGACCTCACCGCCGAATCGTCCCGCACCCGGGCCTATATCTACGATGAAGTCCGCCGCCTCTATCGTCTCTTTGTCGTGTTCGACGACTATGACGCTGTTGCCCTTTTGCTGCAGCGACTTCAGAGTGCGGATAAGCTTTTGGGTATCGCGCTCGTGCAGGCCGATGCTCGGCTCGTCGAGAACATACATCACCCCCGTCAGGCCGCTTCCTATCTGGCTGGCTATACGGATGCGCTGCGCCTCTCCCCCGCTTATCGTCCTGGCGTCTCTGCCGAGCGTCAGGTAACCAAGACCGACATCGTAGAGGAAAAAGAGCCTCTCCCGGATCTCTTTCAGAATCGGCGCGGCAATCGTCTTCTGCTGTTTCGAAAGTGATTCGAAGTTGCTCTCGTCACGGAAAAAGGAGTAACACTCCTCTATCGGCATATCGATAATCTCGGCTATCGTTTTGCCTCCGACCTTAACGGCGAGAGATTCCGGTTTTAGCCTGTGGCCTCCGCAGCTGTCGCACACCTTTTCGGTCATATACTCCCC
>WGAW01000178.1 GCA_015494675.1 Hydrogenimonas sp.
ACCTCGAAGCGGTCGTAGACAGTTCGCGCCGCGAAATAGCCAAGCACCACAGCGCTACCCACCTGCTGCACAGCGCTCTGCGCGAGATACTCGGAGAGCATGTAACCCAGGCCGGGTCGCTGGCGGAGGCGAAGAGGCTCCGTTTCGACTTCAGCCACCCCAAACCCCTGACAGCCGAAGAGATCAGGGCCGTCGAAGAGAGGGTCAACGCGATCGTGGAGCGCGGTATCGAGGCCGACGTGGAGGAGATGGCCCTCGAAGACGCCAAAAATAGAGGGGCGATGGCCCTTTTCGGCGAGAAGTACGGCGAAAAGGTGCGTGTAGTCGCCTTCGGCGACAGCTCCGTAGAGCTATGCGGCGGCACCCATGTGCACAATACGGCGGAGATCGGGCTATTCATGATAACCAAAGAGAGCGGCGTGAGTGCCGGCGTGAGGCGCATAGAGGCGGTCTGCGGACACGCCGCGTACGAGTCGGTAAAAGAGATGCGCTCTACACTGGCCGAGATAGCGGGCGAACTGAAGGCGAAAGAGCCGATGCAGGGCATCGCTAAGCTCAAGTCGCAGATAAAGGAGCTCAAAAGCGAGCTGGCCGCGGCGCAAAAGAGCAGAAAGAGCGAGCTGAAGGCTGAGTCGATAGGCGGTGTAACCGTGATTGTAGAAGAGGTGGAGGGCGGCGACATAAAAGAGATGATAGACGATCTTAAAAACGCACATGAGAGCGTTGCCGTCATGCTCTTTCAGAAAAGAGGCGACAAGGTTCTGATAGCCGCAGGACAGAAGAACAGCCCGATAAAGGCGGGTGCATGGGTCAAAGAGATCGCTCCGGTGCTGGGAGGCGGCGGAGGCGGACGAGATGACTTCGCGCAGGCCGGGGGTAAAGATGCGTCGAAGATTCCCGAGGCCAAAGAGAAGGCACTCTCGTATCTTAAAGAGAAAATAGGCTAAAGAGAGTAGGGGGTACAGGATGAGAGAGTTTGCGGCGGAACTTTTCGGTAACTACGCTTTCGTGATTCTCTTTTTGCATGTGTTGGGCGCTATTGTATGGGTCGGCGGAATGATAGCGATGCGCATAGCCGTACACCCCGCTTTGCAGCATATAGAAGATGCGAAAGTGCGGCTTGCAAGGACACTCGAGATGGTTGGAAACCTCTTTCGACTGGTGCTCCCTTTTATAGTACTGCTTCTTCTTACCGGGCTTATTATGGGTTTTGCCGTCGGCTCCGGCGGTACGAAATCGGGGATGTTTGTCCATATGAAAGAGGGTATCTGGCTGATTATGACCCTAAACTACGCGATGATGGTGAGGCTTAGAAACAGGGCGGAGAGGTTTTTCATCTCCGGTGATCTCGCCGGTGCGCGCAAAGCGATGGAGCCTGTAGCAAAGATTATGCTGCCTCTCAACATACTTCTGGGGCTGATCGCCCTCGCCGCCGGTATCTCTTTGAGGGGCTTTTGAGCTAAATGATACTTCTGGGCTCCTCTTCAGCTACGCGTGCTCAAATATTGAGATCGAGGGGGATAGAGTTCAGGCAGGTCGGCTGCAGCTTCGACGAGGAGTCTCTAGACCACTCCGTGCCGAAAAACTTCGTATACCATGCGGCGATGGGGAAGATGCGGGCGTGTGAAGCCGAGCACGGGCTATCCGTACCGATACTCTGCGCAGACACCGTAGTCACCGCACGCGGGGAGATTCTCAGAAAAGCCTCGAGCGTCGAAGAGGCCCGAAAAATCCTGAAGATGCAAAGCGGCAGCAGGGTCGCTATCTTGACCTGCATGGTCTACAAGAGCGAAGAGTTGATGTTTGTAGATCTCTCCCGTACGCTCTACGAATTTCTGCCGTTCGACGAGGAGCGGCTGGAGCGCTACCTCGAGAGCGGCGAGTGGAGAGGCAAAGCCGGAGCCTGCATGGTGGAGGGGTTCTGCAAACCCTACATAAAGTCGGTGCAGGGGTTGGAGTCGTGCGCGATGGGGCTTACGGTCGAGAAGCTGGAGCCCTGGCTGAAGGGTAGCGCGTGAAGAGGCGAAGTGGGGGGTTCTACAAAGCCGAGCTGGAGGCCCTCGTGCGCTCGGGCCGATTTCGCGAACCGTATATGTCCGATCCGAAACGTGTAGATATGGCATCGAACGACTATCTGGGGCTGGCGCACAGAAAGAGCCTTTTGA
>WGAW01000179.1 GCA_015494675.1 Hydrogenimonas sp.
GAATCCGTTCATACAAGGTCGGACAGATTCATTATGATATAGGAAACGATCTCTATACACATATGCTGGACAGACGCATGACCTATACATGTGCCTACTGGGACACTTTTCAGGAGCTGCCTAAAGCGAAAACGCTCGATGAGGCCCAGGAACATAAGCTGGAGATGGTCTGCAGGAAAATAGGATTGAAAAAGGGTGACAGAGTACTCGATATAGGCTGCGGGTGGGGCAGTTTTATCCGCTATGCGGCGGAAAAATATGGTGCCGAATGTGTAGGTATCTCAATTTCAAAAGAGCAGGTAAGACACGGAAACGAAACGCGCGGAGGTTTGCCGATCGAGTTTCGGCTGCAGGATTATAAAGATGTGAATGAGCCGTTCGATCATATAGTATCGATCGGTATGTTTGAGCATGTAGGAGTCAAAAACTATAGAAAATGGGTCAAGACAACTTAAGAGGCTCTTTTCTAAAGATTTCTAATAAGATTTTGTAGAGATCTTCACCTCTGTGGTTGAACCTGAACTCACACTCTTTAAGATGTAGATTGAAGTTCTTTTTATCAATCCCTCTGAATTTAACCAATCTTATTTTAGCATAGCTCCAGAAGGATTCGATTCCGTTGATATGGGACTTGCCCCTGGCAAACTCATTCTTTCCGTGATGGACCCTGAAATGTTTGTCGTAACCTATATCCACAAGTCCGTCATATCCCCTCCAACCATCGGAATGGATGATACTCTCGATATCGACACGTCCCCGTATCACCGCCTGCAGAGTAGCCGCTTTAACATCCGGTATGATCTCGGTATAGACTTTGCCTTCTCGTTTTAAAAGACCGAAAACAATTGTTTTGCCGTAAGCCCCACGACCGCGTTTGCCTTTGATCCTTCTGGCTCCGAAATAACTTTCATCTACTTCAATCTCTCCTCTTAAGGGAGAATCCGCTTCACAAACAGCCGCTACCCTTTCTCTGAAAGCCTTATAGTACTTATTGATTGTATTACGGCTGAGACCAGTGATTTTGGCTGTTCTATCCGCTTCCAAATCAAGAGAAAAGAGTTTCACGACCTCTCTGAATTTTGCTTCTGAAATTCTTGAACGGTAGACATACTTGTTTTTCATCGGTATAATGGTACTTTCCAGACACTTTATACCTCGTTAAGTTGTCTTGACCCAAACTAAAAACTAAAAACTAAAAACTAACTAATCGGAAAACTTCTCGAGCATACCCTTCGCACTCTTGTAGATAGGCTCATCCACGAAGCCGAGCTCCTCGTCGGCAAAGCCGCTGCGGTTTGGGTCGGATTCGAAAAGTTCCACTACCCTCCTTGCCCACTCCAGTTCCTCCTCGTCGGGTGAGAAAACACGGTTTGCTATCTCCACCTGAGCGGGAGATATGCACCCTTTCGCGTGATACCCCATCCTCTTTTCGAGAAGGCACCAGTTTTCGAACCCTTCGGTATCGCTGTACTCCTGGTAGACGAAGGAGACCGGTAGGACTCCGAGCGTCGAAGCTTTGGCGAGGAATCTCGCCAAAATATAGTGCATTGTCGGATTGTGCAGTTGCACTATACGCTGCGGCAGCCCCATCGAAGCGAGCAAATCGAGTACACCGAGGTAAAAAGCCTCCACCCTGCTCTCTACGCGCAGCGAGGAGAGCGCTTCGAATGCCTCTTTCGTCTCTATCGACAGATGCACCTTTATCCTCCCGTCCACAAGATCGAGCGCCTCTTCGACATCCGCCGCGCTTCTTATTTTGGGTACCCTTATCGCATCCGGCAACACGCCGTTGAGATATGCGATCTCATCCTTTCCTCCACCATCGAGCGGATTGATTCTAACAACAGTGCGTGAGCGAACGGTATCGGCCTCGGCGAGAAAGAGCGCTATGAGGCGAAGGGCCATCGGTTTTTGCGACGGCGCCACACCGTCTTCGAGGTTCAGTATGACCATATCGGCGTTCAGCTCGTCGAGGCGGTTCAGGTGGCGCAGGCGGTCTCCCGAAAGCATCAGGGCGCTTCTGACGTACGGCGGCTTGTACCTCGCCCGCTGCGGGCGGCCTCTACGCAGAGCCTCCACCGCCTCGATATCGTTTTTTGCCGCAAGCTCTTCGATCGGCTCAAGGTTTTCATATATCATCACTCACCCTTTTCGTGAAGGTAGTAAAAGAGCGCTTTTATCTCTTTGTCGGTCAGGAAGTAGGTGGGCATCACTCTGTGCCTCTTGGTGAGGCTCTTTTTGAGCTTTTTGAGCGAAACCCTCCTTATGTCGGGCCCTCTGAGCTCCATCCTCTTCCCCTCCTCTTTATATACGGCTATCAGTGCTCCCGCCCCATCTTTTCCGTGGCAGTGCACACACCCTATACCCCGCGGATTGTTGTAGAGCATCTCGCCGTATTCGCCCTCGGTTATGAACGATTCGGCTTCCAGTATGGTCAAACAGACGACAAGAGCGAACAGATACTTCACTTACCACCTTTTAATCAATATTTGGGTAATATTCTACCCAAATTGTCATAAGGACAGATTCATGCAGATAATCGACGGCAAAAAGCTTGCGGGCGAGATCCGCTCGCAGGTTGCCAAAGAGGTGGAGATCCTCAAGGAGAGCAAGGGCATAACACCCGGCCTCGCCGTGATCCTGGTCGGCGACGACCCGGCGAGCCACGCCTATGTGAAGATGAAGGCGAAAGCGTGCAAAGAGGCCGGAATCTACTCTATAACACACGAGATGCCCTCTTCCATAAGCCAGAGCGAGATCGAAGAGACGATTTTGATGATGAACAAAAATCCCAATATCGACGGAATACTGGTTCAGCTGCCTCTTCCAAAGCACATAGACACCACCAAGATCCTCGAACTTATAGACCCCGACAAAGATGTGGACGGCTTCCACCCCTACAACTTCGGCCGCCTTATGACCGGGCTCGACTCCTTCGTTCCATGCACCCCGCTCGGAGTGATGAAGATGCTAGAAGCCTACGGCATAGACCCGAAAGGGAAAAACGCATGCGTGGTCGGGGCCAGCAACATCGTCGGAAAACCGATGGCCGCGCTTCTGCTCAACGCATTCGCGACAGTCGATATATGCCACATTTATACGAAAGATCTGGCTTCACACACAAGAGCGGCCGACATTCTCGTCGTCGGCGTCGGAAAAGCGGGACTTATCACGGAAGATATGGTAAAGGACGGTGCCGTCGTCATAGATATAGGCATAAACAGGCTCGAGGACGGCTCCCTGACCGGAGATGTGGATTATGAAAATGTCGCCCCCAAATGCAGCTATATCACACCGGTTCCCGGCGGTGTCGGCCCGATGACGATCGCAATGCTGCTAGACAATACGATCAAAGCGGCCAAAGGACGCCGCCTATGAGCAGGGAAACCATCGACAACGAGACGCGGCAGGAGCAGAAAAAGCCGCACTGGCTAGTCCGCCTCTACCACTTCTCGAACACATGGACCGGAACGGTGATCATCGTCTTGATGGTCATCTTCTTCGTCGCACAGGCATTCGTCATTCCGAGCGGCTCGATGAAAAACACGCTTCTCATAGGCGACCACCTCTTTGTAAAGAAGTTCGCTTACGGCGTGCCGGTTCCCCACATTCCGTGGCTGGAGATTCCCGTATGGTTCGACAGTGACGGAGATGGCCACATTATCGACGCCGAAGGTCCCAAAAGGGGCGACATAGTCATATTCAGATACCCCAGAAACGAAAAGATACACTACGTCAAGCGGTGCGTCGCTGTCGGTGGAGACATTCTCTTTGTACACAAAAAGTCGCTCTATCTGCGACCCCATGAAGGGGACGACTACATAATCGCCAACTATCCGAAAGAGAAGATCGTCAGGATAGAGGGGGCGCTTTTCGTAAAAGATCCTTACCGCGACGAGTTTCCCGGCATCCATAACGATCCCGACGTCGTTATGGACGGTATGCAGCCGATGGAGATATTCGAATTCGGCCCCGTAAGGGTTGAGCCGAACCACTGGTTCATGATGGGCGACAACCGAGACCACTCCAACGACAGCCGCTTCTGGGGGACCGTCCCGTACCGTCTGATCGTCGGTAAACCGTGGTTCATCTATTTCAGCTGGGACGAAAACTACCTGATCAGGTGGGACCGCATAGGACGAAACGTAGAGACTCTTGAGAGAGAGCAACCCCGCTATGTGGAGTGATGTAGACGTCGTCAAGATAGCGGCGATAGTTCTCTCGCTGACGGTAGCGATCATCGGCCACGAGATTATGCACGGTTACGTAGCCTACAGGTTCGGCGACACCACCGCAAAAGATGCCGGGCGTCTGAGTATCAACCCGATCGTACACGTCGATCCTGTGGGTACTGTAGTAGTGCCGCTCCTACTCTACATAAGCGGTGCGCCCTTTCTCTTCGGCTGGGCCAAGCCTGTTCCGGTCAACATACGCACGGTCATCTACAACGGCGGCTATATGGCAGCGGTAGCGGTGGCGCTTGCCGGCGTGACGTACAACTTCGCGCTGGCTGCGGCGGCGTCTGTGCTATTCGGTTTTGTAGAGCAGCCGCAGTCGATCATCGGCGCGTTTGCGGCATATTTCGTGATGTATACGGTCATCTACAACGTTGTGCTGGGTGTCTTCAACCTCTGGCCTTTCCCACCGCTCGACGGTGCGAATGCCCTTCGATATTTGTCGATGCAGTTTAGGTGGCAGCCGGTGGTCGATCTGCTCAACAAGATCGAACCTGTAGGAATGATTCTGCTCATAATCGTCATAGCTACACCGCTAAGCCGATGGTTTTTCATGCCTGCAGCGTGGCTCATAGATCTGCTGCTGCGATAAACGGCAAAGGAAGCGGCTGCATCTTTTCGGAAGCTTTAGTTACAGGGTTTTTCTAGTATAATATAGCCGATTACAAAGAGAACTCTCTCTTCCGCGGTCCGCAGTGCACCGAAGGCAGAGACGGGAGCCGCGCTCCCGAAAACTAAAAACGGAGTGAAATTTTTTTAGAGGGGATTTGGATGAAATTCTACGTCGGAAGCGACCACGCGGGATTTGCCGTCAAGGGGCTGGTTATAGAGATGCTGAAATCAAGAGGCCACGATGTCATAGATATGGGCCCCGAAAACGCAGAGAGGGTCGACTACCCCGACTATGCCGAAAAGGTCTCTCGGGCTGTGGTCTCGGACGAAGGCTCCTTCGGCATACTTATCTGCGGTACGGGCATAGGAATGAGCATAGCGGCCAACAAGATAGACGGTATAAGGGCCGCACACTGCAACGACTACTATACCGCGCAGATGGCGCGTGCCCACAACGACGCCAACATCCTCTGCTTCGGCGAGCGGGTTTCGGGCCCGGGTGTGATAGAGTCGATGATAGAGGCCTTCACGACGACCGGCTTTGAAGGAGGCCGCCACACAGGTAGGGTCGAAAAGA
>WGAW01000180.1 GCA_015494675.1 Hydrogenimonas sp.
AGAAGAGACCGGCAGCAACCGCTTTGATCAGATTTATCAACTCCCAGAAGCCCGGCACGAGCCCCAAAGATACCGGGTGGTATATATACTCCACATTCAAAATATGCATACTCCAGTAGGCGGTGAAACTGGCTATGAATGCCGGAACGAGAACACGATATAGAATTCTTCCGGCAAAAAGTGCCTCCAGAGCGAAAAATCCCGCCGCTATCGGTGCACCGAAAACGACGGCAAATCCCGCACTTACACCGGCAATTATAAATACTATCCTCTCTGTATGTCCCGCAGAGAGGTGCAAAACCTTTGCAAGAGTGAGTGAGAGGTAGGCACCAAGCTGTCCCGCGGGCGCCTCTTTTCCTGCCGATCCGCCGAAAATTAGAGTGATATATGTTGCAATCTGTTTTATGACAAAAGGAAAAAAACCCAACTTTTTATCGTTGCAGACGGCATCGCAAACGATCTCTTCCGTACCGTCTCCGGAAGCCTCCCTGAACGATTTGTAGACTATGTACGAAGTGATTCCCATTGCCAAAGGGAGCAGAAAATAGACGGGAACGGTAAACGGGTTGTTAGTCTGCACGTAAGGTATCGCAAATTCAAGCAGAATCAGACAGCCGGCTACGCCGAATCCCACGAGCAGACCGATAGAGACGGAGATGATACTCCATTTCATTATGTCCGCCGTCGTAGAAAAGAGGATTTTCGAGCCGTTCTCCGCGTCTTTTACAAGTTTTGACTCGAGCTTTCTCCAATTTTTTCGCATTTTGTCAAGACCGTACCTTTCAGCCCTATTCTACCATCAAACCCCGAAATCTGAAAAATTCTCTCTTATATAGTCGGCCACTCTCAGCGCGTTGGCGTATATGGTCCATGTATAGGGAACACTTCCGCCCGTGGGCATGAATGAAGCGTCCGCTACGAAGAGATTCGGGATGTCGTGGCTCTGGCAATGGGGGTTGAGCACTGATTTGGATGGGTCGTCCCCGAAGCGGCATCCGCCTGCTATCAGGTTTTGCGGAGGTGTTGAAGATACGCTGGTGACGATGTTGCGTGCACCCATCTCTTTTAAAACGGCTTCAGCCTTTTGTGTAATCTTTCGAGCCAGCTTCAGGTCGTAAGGATGGGAGTTTATGCGCAGCTTCCCTACCGGCATGCCGAACCGGTCTTTGCGGGTTGGATCGATCGTGATGCGGCACTCGTCGGTAGGGAGCCAGTCGTTGAAGACTTCGAAGCGTATTCGTTTGCTCTGCGTAAATCTGTAGTTCAGTACCCTTTCGAGCTCTTCTCCCCAAAGGAGCTTTCCATCTTTGGAGTATTTGCTCATCGCCGCCCTTCTTATGAAGTTCTGATGGCCGAACATGAACTCCGCAAGAGCCCCTTTGACGCTTTTACCGCCCTCTTTGATCCGATACCAGTCGAGTATCGAGCGGTTTACGAAGAGTCCGGGCTCCATCATGGCGTCGAACATCTCCTTCGAGAGCGATTTTCGATCCAAATCGGCCTCACCCCACCCTCCGGCGGAGAATATGAGGTTCTTTCCCAGCTCTCCGCTGGAGTTTGCAAGCCCGTCGGGGTAGTGGGAGTTTGCGGAGTTGAAAAGAAGCCTCACGCTCTCGTGGGCCTGTGCGGCGACTACAAAGAGCTTCGCCCTTATCTTCACCTCTTTGCCGCTTCTCGAGTCTATCGCATCGGCATACCCGACACTCCTTTTCGAGGATGTGACGAGCCTTTTGACGAATGTGTTGTCGATAAGAGTCAGGTTCCCGGTTTTGAGTGCGGGCTCTATGAATGCCTCTCTCGAGCTCCCTTTCGCCCCGCTCGAACAGCCGTAGCTGCCGCAGAAGTTGGAGTAGTAGCAGCCGTTTCGTTCACCCCTCTGTTCGGAGAGAATGGCTCTCGGCGTTACTAGTGGGGTCAAACCGCGCCGTCTGCAGCTTGTGTCGAAGAGTTCCGTTATTCTGTTTTCACGGGTGGCAGGCTGCGGAAACTCCTTTCTCTTTCTCGGCGGCTCTAACGGATGCTCCCTGAAGGTCCCCGAAATTCCCACGAGCTCTTCGACTCTGTCGTAGTAGGGTTCGAGATCTTCGTAAGATATGGGCCAGTCGACGATATTGGCCCCCTCTATAGGCCCGTACCGCTCAAGCAGCCTGAAGTCGTC
>WGAW01000181.1 GCA_015494675.1 Hydrogenimonas sp.
CGTCATCCGCAAGAGCGTCGAGCATCTCTTTTCGCATAGCTTCGTCTCGTAGCGGAGGCCATATTTTACCGGCGGTATTGTACCCTTCGCAGAGAGTGTCGCTTAGAATCAGATGGTGGATCGGAACCTGAGGTATCATACGGCTACTCTGTGCACAAATCTTTAGAGTCTGAGCGGTCGAAGCTCCCAAAACGACGACATCGACCCCGTAGAACTCCGCAAGTTCCGCGATTCTGGCCACCTGTGAGGACTCCGCCGCGGCCGGTATGCCGGCAAGTCCCAGACGGCAGGAGACTCCACCCTCGTGCATCACGCCTTCGCCCTGCAAAGCCGGGTCGTTAGCCCTGCAAAAGAGCTTCACTCCGTGCATTATCGCATACTCCATCAGACGACGGATCAGGTTGCCGTCTATGTCGCTTCCAAACTCGATCCCGACCGCCCCCTCTTTTAGCAGAATAGAGCAGTCGCTTAGACCGCCGTCTGCCCTGACACCGGAGATAAGCGTAAGAACGTTCGTATCTGTACACATACCCGCCTGCGACTTTACGAATTCGAGTGCTATTTCATTATCTATGGGCGGGTCGCATAGAGCGGAGAGTGCAACCGTCGAAAAACCGTTTGCCCCTGCATCTTTACATAGGGCTTCGATAGTCTGCCCTCTAAGTTTGGAGTCTTTGACCTTAACACCTATATCGACCATGGCGGGCATCAGATATCTCTCTTTTGCGTCGATAACGTCCCTACCCTCTATCGACTCCGAGAGTTCCGCTATTTTACCGTTTTCCACCCTGACATCCAGCTTCTTTATGCCGTCTTGCAAAACTACCCTGGCACTCTTTATGATCATCAAGTTTCCTTGGTTTTTTGAAATTATATCCGATGTTTGTTTTGAAAATAGTTGTGAAAGTCAACAAAGAGTAATAGCCGGGACCGTCCGGGATAGAGGAGTGTTATTTGTTCCCTTTTTGTCAAGGTTTGAAACAATCGTAGTGCGGGCGCGAAATTATGGGCTATAGCGCCTCATCTTTTCGAGCTCTTTTCGCATCCGCTCGATAAAAGCGTCCGCCTTTGCGGCACCCACTATGGGGCGCGAAACCTTTTTACCGCCATCGGCCACGATGTAGAAGGTTGGAGTGCCGTACGGCTTCAGGTAAGGCGGTATCGGGTCTTCCTGCAGGTCAAGTTCGACCGGTACGAAGTTTTCATTTATGAAGCGGGCCACTTTCGGCTTGGTAAATACCTGGCTCTTCATGAAAAAACAGTAGTTACAGCTCTCCTGGCTTATCATGACCATTACCGGCTTTCCGCTCTCTTTTGACTCGGCGAGAGCGTCTGAGTAGTCCATGGCCCACTCCACCTCGGCAAAGAGGCTCCCCGCAAGAAGCAGGAGGGCAAAAAAGATCTTTCTCATCTCTAAATTCCTTTCACGATCTCAAGAAACTCTTCGGGGCTCTTGTAGCCTGAGACCCTTTTTGAGCGAAGCTCCTTTCCATCTTTGAAAAAGAGGATGGCAGGGGGTCCGAATATGCCGAAGTGCTTCATGATTCTCTTCTGCTCGGTGCTGTTTTGCGTAACATCCACCCGGTATAGTCTGTAGCCCGATAATGCCCTTATAACGTCGGGATCTTTGAATGTATTCTCCTCCAGCTCCTTGCAGCTGACACACCAGTCCGCCCTGAAATCGACCATGACGGGCCCCTTTTGAGACTCCAGCTCTTTTTGCAGCTCTTCAAGGGTTTCGACCCTGATAAACTTCAACCCGGCCTCTGCAGGTACTCCGGCCGCAGATATGGGACGCTCTTTAAACGTTTTGAGCGGATCGAGCAGATTTGTCGCACCGGTAAAAGTACCGAAAAGGAGAAACGAGCCGTAGATGAGCGAAACGAGACCGATGCCTTTGAAAAGCGCGTTCCAACTCCTCTTCTCTCCGATCGGCTCCAGTGCACCCATATATACGGCACTGACTATAAAAAGAACCGCCCACAGAGCCATACTCACGGAGTCGGGGACGATACGCGAAAGCATCCAGATCGCGACACCCAGCATGACGACGCCGAAGACTCTGCTCACCACACTCATCCAGCCGCCCGGTTTTGGCATGAACCTGCCCGCACCGGTGCCTATGAGAAGAAGCGGAA
>WGAW01000182.1 GCA_015494675.1 Hydrogenimonas sp.
ACAATACTTTTCCATTTCATGCAAGGATATGTAGTGTCAAAAAAGATAGCTTCCGCCAGAATAGATACCGAGAGTTCGGAGCTTCTCAAGGAGTTGAACAACTCTCTTCCTTTCGACAAGGCGCTTTATAGGGAGGATATTGTAGGCTCCAAAGCGCATGCCTATATGCTCAAGGAACAGGGCATTATATCCGAGGAGGATTACGATAAGATAAGCAGCGGACTGGATAGGATACTTGAAGAGATCGAGTCCGGGGAGTTTTCACTCGACGGAGATGACGAAGATATACATATGGCTATCGAAAGGAGACTTACAGAGATTGTAGGAGATGCCGGCAAAAGGCTCCATACGGCCAGGAGTCGTAACGATCAGGTGGCACTTGACTTCAGACTCTATGTATTAAAACATGACGAAGAGATCGCGGGCTTGATTCTGGGGCTGATCGAATCGCTCATCGAAGCTGCTAAAAATAACAGCGGCGTTCTTCTTCCCGGAATGACCCATCTTCAGCATGCTCAGCCCATAAACTTCGGCTACCATATGATGGCATACGCATCTATGTTCAGGCGCGATTACGAGCGTTTTATCGACTCAAAAGAGCGAAACAATCTTTCACCGCTGGGTTGTGCGGCGCTTGCGGGAACACCTCACCCGATCGACCGCAGGCTTACGGCACGGATGCTTGGTTTCAAAGCTCCTACCCTCAACTGTCTGGACACTGTCAGCGACAGAGATTTTGCATTGGAAATTCTTTTCAACATCGCCACATTGATGATGCATATCAGTCGTTTAAGTGAAGAGCTGATCTTATGGAGTACAAGTGAGTTTGGATTCATACGTTTGAGCGACAAACATGCGACAGGAAGCTCGATCATGCCTCAGAAAAAGAATCCCGACATTCCGGAGCTGCTTCGCGGTAAGACAGGAAGGGCATACGGCAATCTCATGTCGCTGCTAACCGTGATGAAAGGGCTTCCCCTCGCCTATAACAAGGATACACAGGAGGATAAAGAGGGAGTTTTCGACAGTGTTAAAACGGCGGAGCTCTCTTTACGGGTACTCAAAGAGATGATCGACGAGATGGATGTAAACAGAGAGGCTATGGAGCGTGCATGCAACAGGGGCCATCTGAGTGCTACCGACCTTGCCGACTATCTTGTAAAGAGTGGGGGGCTACCTTTCAGGGATGCCTATCATATCGTGGGAAATGTGGTCAACTACGCCGAAGAGCTCGGCAAAGATATATCGGAGCTGACGCCGCAGGAGCTTAAGAGTGTCGACGAGCGGATAGACGAGGGGGCATGCACCGTTCTCAACAATCGCAAATCTATGGATGCTAGAGACTCGGAAGGCGGTACTAGTACCAAAAGAACGCTGGAGCAGATCGATACGATGAAACTGTGGCTGCAGGAGCGAAAGGGCGCCGAAGTGCGGAGATAGAGTCCGCACTCTGCACCGCTTATAGGCTTTTATGTGTCTCGTCTTTTGCAAGATGGGTCCACTTCAGTCTTGCACCGCCCAGCAGATGGAAGTGAAGGTGTGGAACCTCCTGACCACCGTCTTTTCCGTTGTTGACGATCAGCCTGTATCCGGTCTGATCCAGACATAGCTCCTTTGCGACACTCTGTATGAAAGGTGTCATTTTTGCCATCAATTCACCGGAAACGGACTGGAAGTTTTCTACGTGAACCTTGGGGATCACCAGTATATGTACTGGCGCTATCGGATTTATATCGTGAAAAGCGACAAACTCGTCATTTTCGAGAACTTTGTTGGACGGGATCTCACCCGCTACTATTTTACAGAATACACACATTGAGGCTCTCCTTCGATTGCTGTCGATTACGGAATGATTATACCAAAATCGGACCGTCAGCATATTGTAATGAAGTTTGTAATACAATCGCTCGAAACCGTCCGGCACGCTACGATGAGAGAGCGTATATCGTGGCGTCACATTACGAGCGAACGACATCTATCGGTCGTTCGGGAATTGATGAACCTTTTTTCAAGGAAATAGTTTGCAAAACAGTTGGATAGAGAGAATCGAAAACTCCATCGATATTGACGACCTTGAAGCGGTAAGGGTCTCGATATTCGGGAAAAAGGGCGAACTGGCCAAAGCGTTTGCGCGGTTGAAAGACGCGAGCGCCGAAGAGAAACCGAAAATCGCCAAAGAGCTCAACGCTTTGAAGCAGACGCTCACCGAAGCGTACGAGAGAAAAAAGGCAGAGTTGCAGGAACTGCGGCTGCAAGAGCGTCTGAAAAGCGAAGCAATCGATGTATCGCTATATTCGCCGAGGGCCGTGAGCGGCGCACTACATCCCGTTATGCATACTATGGACAGGATCATAGAGTATTTTACGGATATGAATTTCGCCGTGGAAACCGGCCCTCTGGTCGAAGATGAGTTTCACAACTTCGAAGCGCTCAATCTGCCAGATTACCATCCGGCCAGAGATATGCAGGATACATTCTATTTTAAGGATGGGAAGCTTCTGCGCACACATACGTCGCCTGTACAGATCAGAACGATGATGAAACAGAAGCCCCCTATAAGGATGATCAGCCCGGGTGCGGTATTCAGGCGCGATTTCGACCTTACGCATACACCGCAGTTTCATCAGGTCGAGGGGTTGATGGTGGATGAAAAGGGAAAAGTCTCTTTTGCCAATCTTAAATGGATTCTCGAAGATTTTCTGCATACGATGTTCGGCGATGTAGATGTCCGTTTCAGGCCCAGTTTCTTCCCCTTTACGGAGCCCTCGGCGGAGGTCGATATAAGCTGTATCTTCTGCGAAGGTGAAGGGTGCCGTGTCTGTTCTCATACGGGGTGGCTCGAGGTGCTTGGATGCGGTATGGTAGACCCGAATGTCTTCAAAGCGGTAGGCTATGAAGATGTCAGCGGCTACGCCTTCGGTCTGGGGGTGGAGCGTTTTGCGATGCTGATTCACAGAATACCGGACCTAAGATCCCTTTTTGAGGGAGACCTTCGTTTGCTGGAGCAGTTTAGAT
>WGAW01000183.1 GCA_015494675.1 Hydrogenimonas sp.
CCGATATCGATGGAGCCCAACATAAAAGAGGGGATCGGCGGGATGAGGGATGCCAACCTCGTATTCTGGATAGCAGCGGTGCGCCACGGTGTATTTAGATTAAAAGAGCTTGTAGGAAGCGTCATAGACGAGACCGACTACGCAGAATACAGGACGGCACTAGAGTTCATTTTCCGGGTACGGGCCGCACTCCATCTTAGTGCGGGCAAGAAGGAGGACACTCTGCGTCTCGAACACGTACCGGGAGTCTCGACGCTTCTTGGAATAGACACCCCTAACCCTCAAAAAGCCCAAAGAGAGCTCGTAACCAGAACATTTCACTCACTCGACACGATAAGAAAGAAGAGCTCCTACTGGACGGGGCTGCTTGCGAAGCCCTACCTCTATAGAGGCGACAATCTGCCGATTCTCAGAAGCGAATTTATCGAAAGCGGAATCTTCAGGTGCCAGGATACCCTCTACGCCCGCAGGGAGATGAAGCCTAAAACCTTTCTTCACTACCTGAAACTAATGCTCAAAGAGGGACAAAAGTACCCCCTTGTCGCCGACGCATCGTTTTGCCACCTGATAGACCTTACCGAAATTCCGAAGACAAAAGGGAAGCAGCTCATAGCGGCAATCCGCCAGATCTTCTACCTTCCATATAGTGCCGGAGTCGTAGCCGCTCTCTACAAAAGCGGCAAACTGGCGCAGACGATCCCTCCGATGAAACGTGTGATGTACCTGCCGCAGTTCGACGGCTACCACCACTACCCTGTCGATATACACTCCATAAAGACGCTCGAACAGATGGATATGCTCTCTCATGAGATACTCAAACCTCTTTTCGAAAAGCTCGACCGCGATACCAAAGCGATGCTCAAACTGGTCGCGCTGCTGCACGATGCGGGCAAAGGGCGCATACGCGACCACCATGAGGTTGGTGCGGACCTGTTCAAAGTCTACGCCAAGAAACTCGGCTTTTCCGAGGAGCTTGTGAAGGAGGGTGTTCTGCTCATCAGGTACCACACCAGAATGACCAAAACGATACACAACGAGGATATCTACGACGAGTCGACAGTATCGAGATTCGCGGCCCCTCTAAACAGGCAGAGACTTCTGGATATGCTATTTATTCTGACCTACTGCGATGTAAGGGCCGTAGGCGAAGGTGTCTACAACGCATTTACCGACAGAATGCTAAAAACCCTCTACTTCGCCGCCTCCGAAATATTGGAGAAGCCATATATCATCGACGAGACGGCAAAGAGGCTCAGACGAGAACAGGCTTTGAAAAAGATAGAGGGGTTCAAGGAGCTTCCAAGGTCTCTGCAGAAAAAGATTCTATCGATCGAATCGAATCTCTTTTTCATAAAACATACCGCAAAAGAGATAGTCGATATCGCGATACAGGCACGCGATGTGGATGATTATTCGATGAAAATAGAGTCGAAGCATGCGCTAAAGATTGAGATTTTCAGGAAAGTGCCGGTAAATCTCGGCTACCTGCTCGGAAAGCTGAGCCACCTCGAGCTGGTCGGCATGGAGATATTCAAGCTTTTCGACGGTGTCAAATATTTCGTCCTCGAGTTCAACGATACCGTGGGCAAAGATGAGATCCCGACGGTGGAAGAGATAGTTCACGACTCGTTCGATATGAGCAAGAGTATAAAGCTGACAAAACCTAAGATTCTGCCGAAAGAGATCACAATAAACTGTGAACACTCCAAAAGCTACGCCACGATGCAGATAAAAACCTCCAACCAGCGCGGACTCATGGCCTATGTAGCCCACTATTTCGACATGCTCGGCATAGATATAGCCTCCGCGGTCATTACCACACGCAAAGAGCGGGTGAATGACTTCTTCCTGATCGAAAAGAACGGCAAATTCTGTACCAACAAAGAGAAAATTATGAAAGAGCTGTCAGAGTGATCTATATGATCGGCAGGGTATAAAAAGAGGAGTTTCAGTGCGGCTCCAATAGAGCCGCACTCGCAAATAGCCGGTTTTTAGTGTCCGCAGCCGCCGCTCTGGCCGCCTCCAGTTGAACAGGCCGAAACTCCCGGAGGTGTAGTAGGCTGAATAGCTTCGTTGCTTACTCCGCCCTCTTCGTTTATCTGCTCGATTGTCGCCCAGAGATCTTCGGCAGCTTTCATATATCGTTTGGCGGTCTCGCTGTCCGGGTAGTGGTAGGTGATCGGCTTACCCTCGTCACCGCCTTCACGTACGGCAGGCTCTATCGGAATCTGTGCCAGAAGCTTGCTGTCGTACTCGGCAGCTACCGCGGCGGCCGTTCCGCGTCCGAATATGTCGCTCTCGGTTCCGCAGCTCGGACATATAAAGCCGCTCATATTCTCTACAACCCCCGCAATCGGAATGTTGAGTTTCTTGAACATATCGAGGCTCCTTCTGGAGTCGTCGAGTGAAACTTTTTGCGGAGTCGTTACGGTGATTCCCGCCGTTACGGGAACGCTTTGGGCGAGTGTAAGCTGCGCATCGCCGGTTCCGGGCGGCATATCGATGACAAGCACGTCAAGATCGCTCCACAGAATGTCGCGCAGGAACTGTTCGATGGCTTTCATGACCATAGCGCCGCGCCAGATGAGAGACTGCCCCTCTTCCATCAGAACGCCCATACTCATGACCTCCACGCCGTAGGCGTTGATAGGCTTCACCTTATTGCCGACCACCTCGGGACGAAGATCCTCTATGCCCATCATACGGGGGACGTTGGGGCCGTATATATCCGCATCCAGAAGGCCCACTTTTTTTCCCTCCATCGCCAGTGCAATCGCGAGGTTTACGGAAGTTGTGGATTTACCCACACCTCCTTTGCCGGAGCTGACCATGACGAAGTTCTTAACCTGCGGTGCGATGTTCTTGCCGTGGCTGGAGGTCTCTCTCGGCATCCTCGGCTGGATAATCATCGGAATCACTTCCGATGCACCCGCCATCTCGAGCTTCGTCTTTATCTCATCTTCGAGGGCCTTTTTCACCTCAGGCGCACTCGAAGTTATCTCTACCGTAACGGCTACACGGCCGCCGTCTATCTCTATGCCCTTAACAAATCCGAAGGTTACGATATCTTTCGTAAACCCCGGATATGTTACCGTAGACAATACCTCTTTTACCTGACTCTCTGTCATTTACGATTCCTTTTTTATAAATTTTCTTTCATTTTTAATGTTATGTAAATTCCGGGCAGAGCCCGCAATTTGGCAGGGCCTGGACGGCCCTACAAC
>WGAW01000184.1 GCA_015494675.1 Hydrogenimonas sp.
CGGGCTTCTGGGAGTTGATAAATCTGATCAAAGCGGTTGCTGCCGGTCTCTTCTTCGGCCTTGTCTCATATATGGTCATAGTCGCCATGAACTTTGCGAACCACTTTTCAAAGAAGAGTCTGATCAATCCCTTTTTAAAAGGTTTTACAGGCGGAACAATCATAGTTATCCTGGCCGTTCTTTTCGGAGAAAGATATCTCGGTTTGGGGCTGGATAGCATAAATGCCGCTTTTTCGGCATCGGAGAGTTTTCACTGGTACGATCCGGTTCTGAAGACTCTCTTTACATCCGTAACCCTCGGTTTCGGCGGCAGCGGCGGTTTTGTGACACCCATATTCTTCACGGGAGCTACAGCCGGAAATCTCTTCGCACAATTGGCAGATACCGATATACCGCTCTATGCCGCTTTGGGCTTCGTCTCCGTACTCGCCGGCTCGACCAACTCACCGATAACAGGAATAATCCTGGCAGCGGAGCTATTTGGGATAGAGGCGGCACACTTCGCAGCCGTAACGGCATCTGTTTCATATCTCGTTTCGAGCAAAAAGTCCGTTTTCGCTCCGGAAATCATAGATACGATGGAGAGGAGATTCAAAAAACATATCGAGATTTAGCCGCCTGTAATGCGTAACTCTACTCTCACCACCGCTCGCCCGCACACACGGAAGACGGCAACCAGAAGATTTCGAGATTTTGTTCCGGCTTTTGCGCAAAACTCCTCAGTCGGCGCGCCACCTGCGCATTATCTGCAGAACCTCTTCGTCGCTTACGTCATACCACTTTTCGTACGCTTCGGCTACTGCCCGGAAGTAGGGCGGTGTGGAGAGGATAACCACATCGTCGGCAATCTTTTCGAACTCCTCCTTTACGCGCGGGCTCGATACCGGGGCGGCTACCACCACTTTGGCCGCACCGTTTCGCCGGCAGTAGTCGAGTGCGGCGCGCATGGTGGAGCCCATCGCTATACCGTCATCTACAAGGATCACCGTCCGCCCTTCTACAGGGGTCAACTCTCTGCCTCCGCGCAGGCGCGCAATGCGCCGTTTTATCTCCTCTTTCTGATACTCGACTATCGACGCTATCAAAGAGGGGTCCAGAATCTCGGCATAGTAGGGGATTATATAAAGAGATCCGTCTTCGGCAACGGCACCGAAGCCCGACTCCGGGTTATCGGGAAACGGAAGTTTTCGGGCGATTAGAAGATCGAAGTCGGCGTCGAGCGCTTTGGCGACTTCGTAGCCCACCTCCGTGCCGCCGCGGGGGATCGCCAAAACGAGCGGGTGCTCCTCTTTATAGCGCATCAGTACGCGGGCGAGATGCTTTCCCGCATCGCTTCTATCTTTGAAGGTCATCATCACAGCTCCTTTGCCGTGCACGGTACGGCTCTTCTATTCGAAGAGAATAGATCCTACCCGTATCATGTTGGAACCGCACTCTATAGCCAGTTCAAAGTCGCGGCTCATACCCATCGAGCATATCTGGGCACCATCCTTTTGCAATCTTTCGAAAATGGAGTAGGTGGTTTCGAAACTCTCTCTTATGACCGATTCATCATCCACATGCGCTCCGATAGTCATGAGGCCCCGCAGGTCGATATTTGGACACGACTCTTTGATAGCTAGATAGACCTCTTCGGCCTTTTCCGGCTCCACGCCGGCCTTGCTCTCCTCCCTTGCGCTGTTTACCTGCATCAGACACTCCATCGTGACTCCATTCTCCGCAAGGCGCTTCTGCATCGCCTCCGCAAGCTCCAGCGAATCGAGCGACTGCATCAAAAAGGGATTGGCCCTTATCAGATGGTTTATCTTGTTCTTCTGAAGCCTCCCTATATAGTGCCACTCTATCGGCAGATCGTCGAGCTTCTCGACCCTCTCCTGCAGACTCTGAACCCTGCTCTCACCAAACGCGCGCTGCCCCAGGTCGTAAAGCATGCGAATACTCTCTTCGTCGGTATATTTGCTTACCGCCACTATCTTTACTATATGATGCTCACTTCTTTTTATCCTCGCCTCTTCGACCCTCCAGACCAGTCGGTCGAATCTCTCTTGCATCGTTGCTCTATCCATTTGCGATCCTTGCTATGTCGTTGTATATGGTAAATGCCATCAGCGATAGCAGCAGTACCCAGCCGCCCAGCGTGAGCCTGTACATTATCTCTTCGTTGAGCGGACGCCTGAATATCATCTCGTAGAGTGTAAAGATGATATGCCCCCCGTCGAGTGCCGGAATCGGTAGCAGGTTCAAAACCCCGAGGTTTACGGAGATAAGAGCCGTTAGTGCGAAAAGCGCAACTATTCCGTGCTGGCTCGCCTCGGCCGTCACCTGCACGATGGCTATGACGCCGCCCATCTCTTTGGCCGGAACCACACCCTCTATCAGCTTCTGGACACTCAGTACGATCAGCTTGGCCGCCTCCAGAGTCTTGTGCCAAGCGAAACCGAATGCATCGCCAAAGCCGTATCGAACGACGGTGACATCGCCTGAAGGTCCTATTCCGACCATTCTTCTCTTGACGCTTTCACCGAATATGTTCTTGGCTTCCA
>WGAW01000185.1 GCA_015494675.1 Hydrogenimonas sp.
ACAAAACCGAGCCCCTCGGTGGTTGTGGCTTTTACATTAACAAAGTATGGTTCTATGCCGAGCAAAGATGCTACCCTTTGTGTCATGCGCTCTTTGTATGGTGATAGTTTCGGTGCCTGTGCCGCAATCGTCATATCGGCATGGACGATATCGAAACCGTAGTGGCGGATCTTTCGAACCACCTCTTCAAGCAGCTTGCCTGAGTCGGCTCCCTCGTAGGCGGAGTCTGTATCCGGGAAGAGCTCTCCTATATCACCCATGCCTGCGGCTCCAAGCAGAGCGTCTATCAGTGCATGTATCGCCACATCACCGTCGGAGTGTGCTTTGAAACCGTAGTCGACATCGATATTTACGCCGCACAGTACCATCTTTGCACCCGCTTCAAAAGCGTGTACATCATAACCGCTTCCGGTGAAGCTGAGAGTAGTATCGGGCCCTTTTGAATCGAGGCATGGGAGCCGGCTTACATCGTCTGAAAAAGTGAGTTTGTGTAAAGAGTCGTCGCCATCTATAAAAACGACTCTTCCGCCACTGCTATATATTGCGCTGCTTTCGTCGGTATAGGTTTCCTGTACCTGCAGGGCGAGTTTCAGAGTGTCCGTGCGGCTCAGCTGCGGGGTCTGTATGCGCAGAAGCTTTTCCCGGTCGGCCGGCTTGCCGCCGTAGTAGATCGTATCGCTGACCTTCAGTGCGGGAGCGGCGCAGTCGGCATCCGATACAGCGTCCAAAAGCTTGGTACATATATCTTTGCTGACGCATGCACGGGCAACGTCGCTTACCAGCACCAAATCTGTATCTACCTCTTCAAGGGCGTAAAGCAGGGATTCCTGACGAGAACTGCCTCCCTCTGTGAAGGTGTAACCGCCGAATTTGCGCATATAGCGAATCTCGTCGGGATGGGAGGCTATGATTATTTTCTTGAAAAGTCCCATCTCTTCGAAACTGCGTGCCACCTTCAGCCACAGCGGTTCGCTACCTATGCGCAGCCACTGTTTTTTTACACCTCTTTGGAAACGGCTCGCCTCACCGGCCGCCAGAAGGATAAGTGTTAAATCAGACAAATTTTCTCCTAAACCCACTTTGGTGTTACGAAAGTATACACAAGAAAAGCTTGCTTTTATCTTTTTTGTGATAATTTTTGGGTCATCAGTCGCTAGATACTGTTGCTAAGTTTTCAATGGTATAAAAACGGCACAGGAAGGAATATCTATATGAGAAAAGAGTGGATTGAAAAGAGAAAAAACGACAATGTCAGAACGCAGATGTACTATGCCAAACAGGGCATAGTAACTGAAGAGATGGAGTATGTCGCCGGTGTGGAGAAGCTCGATCCGGAATTCGTGCGCAGCGAGATTGAGCGCGGCAGGATGATAATACCTGCAAATATAAACCATCTTCAGCTCAAACCGATGGCGATAGGCATGGGTGCTACATGCAAAATAAATGCCAATATCGGCTCCTCCGCCGTAGCGAGCGATGCCGCCGGAGAGGTTGAAAAGGTTAAGGTTTGCCAGAAGTATGGAGCCGATACGATTATGGACCTCTCTACCGGCGGAGATCTCGACATGATCCGCAGTGAGGTGATAAAACATGCGGAGGTGCCCATAGGTACCGTTCCGATGTATCAGATCCTTCACGACTGCAACAACAAGATAGAAGATCTGACGATCGACGCGATGCTGGAAGTGATAGAACGGCAGGCGCAGCAGGGTGTGAGTTACTTTACGATACATGCAGGCTTCCTGCTTCGTTCGATGCCGTTGATCGCAAAGCGGAAAATGGGTATAGTAAGCCGCGGCGGAAGCCTGATGGCGGCATGGATGATGCACTACCATAAAGAGAACCCCTTCTATACGGCTTACGACGACATACTCGATATATGCCGAAGATACGATGTCTCTCTTTCGCTCGGAGACAGTCTGCGCCCCGGATGTCTTTACGATGCCAGCGATGAGGCACAGCTCGGTGAACTCAAGGTTCTCGGAGAGCTGACGCTTCGGGCATGGGAGAAAGATGTGCAGGTGATGATAGAGGGGCCGGGTCACGTACCTTTGAATCAGGTCGAGAGAAACATGAAACTTGAGCGCGAGTACTGCCATGATGCACCCTTTTACATATTGGGACCTCTGGTTACAGACATCGCCGCCGGGTATGACCACATAAGCTCCGCCATTGGTGCGGCCGTGGGCGGATGGCACGGTGCAAGCATGCTCTGTTACGTAACACCCAAAGAGCACCTCGGCCTTCCCAACGCCGACGATGTCAGAGAGGGAATAATCGCCTACAAGATCGCCGCGCACGCTGCGGATATAGCGAGGGGCAGAAAGGGTGCGCGTGACATTGACGACGCGATGAGCGACGCCAGATACGCATTCGACTGGAACAGGCAGTTCGAACTGGCTCTCGACCCCGACAGGGCCAGAGAGTACCACGACGAAACCCTGCCTCAGGATGTATTCAAAGAGGCGGAGTTCTGCTCAATGTGCGGACCGAAATTCTGCAGCTATAAGATCAGTCAGGATCTTATAGAGGGCAATGTCGATGTCTCGTCGTTCGATACGGCGGCGAGCTGACACCGAAGCCTTAAATTATGAAGCTTCAGGGGTTGTAGGGCCGTCCAGGCCCTGCCAAATTGCGGGCTCTGCCCGGAACCTTGATGTAGCCCGACGTTTTGCGTGCGAAACGTCGTCTCGAAATCTTGGATTTCGAAGCTTCAGGGGGTTGTAGGGCCGTCCAGGCCCTGCCAAATTACGGGCTCTGCCCGGAATTTGCGT
>WGAW01000186.1 GCA_015494675.1 Hydrogenimonas sp.
ACCTTTTCGTTTCTGTATCCGACAAGGTTGAAGCCGCCAAGCCTGTCCGAATCGGAGTGCCAGAGTGCATAGGCATCGGGTATCAGACCGAGGCTCCACCCCAGGAGTATGACTTCGAACCTTCTGGGCGTAACGACGGTATTCAAAAAAGCCTGCCACTCCATCGCCCTTATCTTTACCTTCACGCCTATTTTGGCCAGCTGGTGCTGGATTATCTGAGCGGCGTACAGTCTTGTGGTGTTGTTCGCGTTTGTAGATATCGTGAATTCCAGCGGGTTCTCTTCTCCGTAACCCGCCTGCTCAAGGAGCTTTTTCGCTTCTTGCGGATCATAGCGACTCTCTACCGTCCTCTTCGGGTAGGCGAAAGTGCCGGGCATGAACGGTCCGTGACAGACCCTTCCGTAAGAAAAGAAGAGTATGCGTATAAGCTCCTGCTTGTCGATCGCCATATCGATAGCTTTCCTTACGCGCAGATCTTTGAACTTGTGAAGTGTGAGGTTGAAACCGAGGTATGTATATCCGCGACCCTGCATCCGTACAATCCGGTAGTACTCCGTAAACGACGGGTCCAGCTGCCGCTCCCTCTGAAGAGGCGTCAGAGAACCCATGTCGAGCCTCTTCGCCTTGAGCATCAGAAACTGCGTCGTGGGATCGGGCATGAAGTGGTAATGAATCGTATCTATGTAGGGGCGGTGCTCGAAATAGTCGTCGTTAGCCTCCAAAATCACATCCCCGGAGTTTTGCATACTCTTGAGCCGATACGGTCCGGTGCCTATGGGTTTCCTGTTGAACTCTGACGTCATCGGATCTTCTACATCCCTCCATATGTGGCTCGGCAAAATACCCATCATCCAGATGGGAAGCGCCTTGAAGTATGGCTCTTTATATGTTACCTCCACTCTTAACGGGCCGAGCGCCCTTACCGACTCCACATACCTGAAATCGCTCGCATACGGTGTGAAGATTTTGGATGATTTCAGAAGCGAAAATGTAAAAACGACGTCTTCGGCGCAAAACGGTTTACCGTCGTGCCACTTAACACCTTCTGTAAGGTGAAAAATCAGTTTGACCGGAGACTCGAACCTCCACGACTCCGCAAGATCGCCGACGATATCACCGTTTTTGTCGAACTTTACAAGTCCGTTGAATATCCACCCGCTTATCTCTCCGCTTGCGCTGTCGGTCGCAAGAAGTGGATTGATCCTGCTCGGATTGGCTCCGAGAGCAAGATGGAGTGTAGAGGCAAATATTTGTAGAGAGAGCAGCAGAGGCAGCAGCAGAGTTCTCATCGTGACGGTGGGACGAGAGGCTTGTTGTGCCTTTTCCAGTTCAGTATGCCGCCTTGTAGCTCATATACCTTTTTGTATCCCATTTTGTCCGAAAGAAAGTCGCCGACCATCTTCGTTCTCGATGCGGATCTGCACACGAGAATAAAAGGTTTATCTTTGTTGATTCCAAGTTTTGAAAGTCTTTCCAAAAACGATTTAAGGTCATATCTTCCGGACCGGTCAAAAAACATGATGGTATGGCTCCCTTTTATGACTCCGGTTTCACGCCACTCGGACGGTGTACGGATATCTATGACGGGAACACCTTCGCTTTTTGCCTTCTCGAAATTTTCGATATCGAGATCCTTCACGCCTGCGAAGAGCGATATCGACAGTATCAAAACGGTTATAATGACTCTTTTCATAGGAGATTCTCCCCCGGGAGATCCCGGGAAAATGTTAACGCTTGGAGAATTGAGGACTTCGGCGGGCTTTGTGCTTGCCGTACTTCTTACGCTCGACCACACGTGAATCGCGTGTAAGGAGACCGTTCGGCTTGAGAATCTTTCTGAACTCTTCATCATACGCCGCCAGAGCTTTGGAGATTCCGTGCTTCAGCGCATCCGCCTGCGCAGAGTATCCGCCTCCGAGAGTCTGGGCCACAATATCTACACTCGCCTCCTGCTTCGTCAGAAGAAGAGGTTGCATTACCTTTCTCTTTATAGCTTCGTGACCGCCCAGCCACTCATCCAGGCCGATACCGTTGATAGTCATCTTTCCGCTGCCGGGCTTGAGCCAGACTTTTGCGACGGCGCTTTTGCGTTTTCCGGTTGCATAAACATTTGCCATATCTATTATCCTTTAGCTTTCACTTGTGCTGTATGCGGATGCTCGCTTCCCGCATATACTCGCAGCTTCTTCAGCATAGCACGTCCGAGTTTTGTTTTGGGCAGCATTCCCCTCGTAGCCAGTTTGAAAAGCTTTTCGGGGTTCTTCTCTACGAGCTCACCGAGTTTTTCGCTTTTTACACTGCCGAAATATCCGCTGTGTCTGTGATACTGCTTGTCTTCGAGTTTGTTCGTCCCGGTGAATTTAACTTTCGACGCGTTGATCACTACGACATGGTCACCGCAGTCTACATGCGGCGTAAAATATGGTTTGTGTTTTCCGCGAAGATAGGTTGCGATCTCCGTAACCAGTCGTCCGAATGTTTTTCCTTCTGCATCGAGTACGATCCAGTCACGCTCAACCTGAGCGCTGTTTACCATCTTAGTCATTTTCATGGTAGTTGACCTTTAAAAAGATTTGAACGAAGGGATTGTAGAGTATATTTGATTAATCTTTACTTAATTTCAGTATTTTATAAGCTTGACGGGAGCCTGCATATGGGCAAAGACACTTCTCCGTTCAGCCTCTATTTGACGAATGTCTTATATTTTTTATACCCTTCATCGCCTCCGAGCTCCACCTTGGCTACGATATTCCAGCGCCCGATCTTGTCGAGGATGAACTCCTCACTTAGATAACGACCGTCACTATAGGCGAACTTCTCGAGCTCTATATCGTGTTGAGCGGTATCCGGTCTCGTAAGCAGAACTTTGACTTTCGCACCCTTCACAGGGGCGCCCTTATTATCTAAAATTTTTACCTCGATCCGGTTCTTCCCCGGTTTGAGCCTGTTCGAATCGAGTGCGATTGAGTATTTCATATCGAAACGGCGCTGCTTTTCGAGTATCTCGTTGATATTCTCATCAACGTCCTGATACTTCATCATGTAGCTGTTCTCAAGCTGAACCGGGTTTTTTATCGCAACTTTTATAGTCCATGCGCCCAATATCACAACCGTCAGTATCATTCCCACAATGGCATAGGGCCAGTAGTTTGCCTCTTTTTTTTCAGGACTCTCCACGTCTTCCCCTCACCTTAAATATAATATACTGGATTAGAAACAGAGCGAGTATTCCGTAAAATATCCATCTAATCACCCTGAAGCTGTCTCTGCTTCCGCTACCGATGCTGCTCTCAAGCTTAACACCTTTACTGGCCGCCACCTGGTCCACAATGTCCGCATACCCGTTGAAAATCGCTACTTCATTTTTTACATTCTGGTCTTTGCTGAATGCCGGGCTCATAATAGGCTTTATCGTACCCCGCCACGGTAGCGGGCTAAGAATCTGGTCGATATCTATAAGAGCCTTTGTCTTTTCGGATGCAAATATGTTCACTGCTGTAGGTTTCATCGAGAAATATAGGAGAATATAGTCAGGATAGTTCTGCTTCAGCGGCTCTATTATATCCACCGGTTTCGTCTCATTGAGTTCGGCAACGGCGGCTACAAATACTGCCACCCCGCTCTTTCTATAAAGTTCGGAGCCCATCTCTTCGAGCTTTTCCACCTCTTTTTGCGGCATTACTCCGTCGTTTTTAAGTACGAAATCGACCTTTGCGAAAAGCAGGGATGGAAGAAAAAAAAGAAATGCTGCGAAGAGGGGCAGAGAACCCCCCTTTTTTACGATGTCGCTTCTGCTCAACGATCAACCGACATAAGCATGATTTGCGGTAACGACCGCCCAGAGTGTATATGCCGCCATGATAACCATTGTCCAACCCAGAACTTTGTCCATTATCTGAATCATCTCTCTCTCCTTTTGTGTTATTGTAACATTTTATCGGCTCTTTTTGAGCCTCTTTTGCACTATATCCCACCTCGGATATACAAATACGGTACGCCTCGTGACCGATATCTTTTCGGGCGCATCCGTAGCGAAGGCCCTTATCGTGATCGGCACCGGCGTATCTTTCCTGCTGTTTTTGGCCAGAGGCTCCACGGCCTCGAGCT
>WGAW01000187.1 GCA_015494675.1 Hydrogenimonas sp.
ACGACGCTCTGGAGCGGATGGGGCTTCAAAATAGTGTAACGACGATAACACTCTCCGACTTCGGACGCTCACTTACATCAAACGGTTCGGGAACCGATCACGGGTGGGGTTCTTACGCCTTCGTTACGGGCGGGGCTGTAAAAGGGGGTGAAATATACGGCAGAATGCCCTCTTTGCAGAAGAACTCCCCAGACGCATGGGACGGAAGGGTCGTTCCGACCATATCGATGGAAGAGTATCTCGCTACGGTAGTAAAATGGTTTGGAGCCTCGCAAAGCGAACTGAACGAGATATTTCCGAATCTAAAAAGCTTTACAAAACAGGATCTCGGCTTTATGGGCTGAGCGGCCTCTACTCCGCCTTTATCTCCCCGACGAATTCCAGCTCCACATCATCGCGTTTAAGAGCTTCCGGCAGCCTCGAAGAGATCTCCTCTTCGGGTTTCGAGATATAGATCTTCAGAGACTTTTTTCCATCCTCTCTAATACCGAAACCGACCCCTTCGATCCCATCTATCTGCATAAGCCTGGGTTCATACTCCGCCCTAAGTGTTTCGAGATCTTCAATACTCTGTTTCATATCGGCTCCTGCAGCTATCATAAAACCGAGGCAAAGGATCCAAAATATACGAACCATTCACCCTCCTCTTTTTACCGATGTTGCGCATTTTAAAATGGCAGCGTCGGGAGAGAAACCTCTCCCGAACACTCTTTACGAGAAGTCGAAACGGACCCAGGGAATCCGTACGAAGTCCGGGTTCCTGAAGTCGAGTCTCGCCGTCGAACCGCTTCCTTCGGTCTCTACACGCGCCCTGACCGCCACTTCCGCTATGACCCACCTGTTGACACCGACCGGGATGGAACCTGAATAGATGGCTCCCGATCGGTCTATTCGGCCGTTTCTGTTGATATTGTCGTCATGCAGCCTGAAAACATCGGCCTTTCTCTTACCGCCCCAGTAGTTCTGGTGCAGCTGCACCTGAATATCGAGATCTACGGTAGCCTCTTTCGAATTGTACCATTTGTCGTTTGAGTATATCTGGTACCAGCCGTGCACAATGTAGGGAACGTAGACCCGCACGTTACCGTATCTGCGCGGCCAGAAGGCAAAGAAAAGTTTAGTCCACGTATTGACATCGTTATCGTCAGTAATACCGGAGCCGTCCCCTCTGGCGTAGGCGTAAGGGAACATCTTGTTGGCTGCCAGGTCGAAACCTGCACTTCCTGTTGTCAATCCACCCTCGTTGTGCCTGTAGACGCCTCCCCATCCATGGTAGGGGTTGTAGTCGTAGTAGTGCCCCGGGCCGTCTCCGGTAACCGTCTCTATCACGGCATTGGACTCCAGCATCAGCTCTCTGTTTATCTTCTCGTCGATTGCCAGAGACGACTGGCCGGCAAGCATATTTTCAGCCTCCGCACTCAACGCTTCCGCCTTCTCATTCTCCGCCCTGTGCTCGTCGTCGAGCGCTTTGGGTTTGATCTTTACGACGGATGTGATGATCTCTCTCATCTCCTCTTCGTTTTTACTGCGGTCCTCCTTGGTATTGGCGATCGCGACTTCATTCTCTGCAAACTCCTGCTCCGGCTCTCTTTGTGCATGCTCGTCGAGCCACTCTCCCTGCGGTAGTTGTTCTATCATCTCTCACTCCTTTTTGATTATGGGCACCTCTAAGAACCATGTACGGATCTCAGAGGTGCCCTTATTGTTTTATGCTGTCACAGGCTCTACATTAAGAGCCGTCATAACATTCGATATATTGTTGTGTATCGTTGCGACAGAAGAGCCCGCAAAGAGCAGACCGACCGCTTTTCTATCCTTTTTCGAAAGAAGAAGAGAGCCTGAATCCCCGCCCTGCGACATCGCATTTGTAAGTATCTGGTTTCTGAAATAACCTACTTTGCCCGGACCGTAACCGACACGGATCGTGACATTCACCCCCCTGACCTTGCCGCTTGTCGTTCCTGTCGTACGGCCGCTTTTGCTCACTTCCATCCCGGGCCGGGCCTCTTCCACTCCTTTCGGAATACCGAGTGCAGCGATAGAAGCGATGACATTTCTCATATCGGTCGGTCTCGCCAGTGCCGCATCGACAAGATTGTACTTTTGGGAGTCGTTGAAGCGAATCGGTATGAAACGGTAAAGCTTCGCAATCACATCCCTCGGATTCACACCCCCGTCGTAGCGTCCCGGCTGAAGGATAGGGTCACCGTAACTAGCGGCGTTGGAGTTGGCCAGAACATGGTTGTTGCTGAGAATATATATGCCCCTGCAGCATCTGTCGCGCACAAGACAGCCGAATGTACCCGCCGTAATTTTGTAGTGGCCTATGCTGTAACCCGGCACCGCGGGGCGGACTTTGGCCTTGTATGCCAGTGCCTCTATCTCACCGACTTCGATAACATCGGTTTTCACGCTGTCGAACGACTCTGCGACCAGATCGCTTTTGGAGAGCTTGCTCTTTGGAAGCTTCTTTTCGACGT
>WGAW01000188.1 GCA_015494675.1 Hydrogenimonas sp.
AGCCGGCTATGATGTAGTAGTGGATCGGATCTCCCACAACTATACGATAGGCTCCCAGGGCGATTCCGATAGCCACACCAATAGCCACCGCCACACGAAGCACGGTCCGGTTTATGCGACCTTCGCTCACCTCCTGCGCTTTTATGGCGATGGCAAGAAGAGCCGGCTCCGCCATCGTGGTGGAAAAACCGATCATAAATCCGAAAAGATATATAAGAAGGTCGTTTTTCATCGATGTCAGCTGAAACGCGATGGTCTCGCCTATCGGGAAAAGGCCCATCTCGAGTCCGACGATAAATGCGTAGAGGCCCAGGATAACCATTACGATTCCGACCGAAATCTTTTTGAGGTGGGCAACCGCCTTTTTTATAACGAAATATTGAAAGAAAAAGATCACCGACAGAATCGGGGCCACATCCCTTACTACAGCTACCAGATCCCAGAGAATATCCTGAGTGTTGAAATACTCCTTGGACTCGACAGTCTTGCGCACAGCCTCTTCCACAACGGCGAAAGAGGCTGCGGCATTTTCCGATGATATAGCGTAGACCGCAATGCCGTAAAGCTGTACGAATATCATCGGCGTCAATGAGGCGAAGGCTATGAGTCCGAAACCGTCGATCGCAGGATTTCTACCCTTGATCGAGGAGGCCAGGCCGATACCCAAGGCGGCTACGAGAGGCACCGTCACGGTAGAGGTGGTGACACCTCCGCTGTCATATGCCAATCCCACAATCTCTTTCGGAGCGAAAAAAGTTATCGCGACGACGAGAATGTAACCGGTAATGATATAGTAGTGGATAGGGTGGCCGGTCAAAATACGAAATACCCCGAGCGCTATGGCGAAACCGACCGAAACGGCGACCGTCATACGAAGAGCAAAGGCATCGATCTTTCCTCCGCTTATCGCGGCCGCTTTATCGGCTATGGCGATAAGCGCGGGTTCCGCCACCGTAGTGGAGAAACCTATCGTAAAAGCGAAAAGAAGCAACCAAAAGAGAGAGCCCTTTTTTGCGAATTCTACCGCAAGATTCTCACCGATAGGGAATATCCCCAGCTCCAGTCCTCGAATGAACAGAGCCAGCCCTACGGCGACTATTAGCACTCCCGTCACGATCGACGCCGGATTCTGCGGCATGCTCTGAACTACCGCAGCCTGAAAGAAGATGACGACAGCGACTATCGGCGCGAGATCCCTGAAAGAGTTTTTCAAATCATCCAGGAAGAGTCTCATCGATTCTATGAACATAGCACCCTTTTCGATCATTTTTTCGATGATTGTAACAGGTTTTATCTGTAGTGGGCACCACTTGCGACTCAATTCAGTGCAAAAAGTGTCGGTAACGGCAAAAAAGTATCAGCCTCCGGAAAAGAGTTATTAATCCAAATAATATTATTTATTTGATATAATTCAAACAATATACAGAGTCTCATGGATACCGAAAAAATGTCGATAATTTTATATTACCGTATATATTGACAAGTTGCAGCTTTTTCGAAAGGGTCGGATGAAGCATCTGCTAAAAAAGAATCTCTGGACACTCTTCTACATACTTCTTGGGATGGGCCTTGCACTCCTGGTACTCATATCGTATATGCAGTACAAAAACGTGGAAAGGGATCTTCGATCGGAACTGGCGTACCTTAGCAAATCGACATGCGAAGCGACAAAACACTACTTCATTCAGCAGGAGATTCTACTAAACATTCTGGACAGACATATTTTCGAAGGTGAGGAGATCAAAGACAAAGATCATGTAAGAAGGCTATTTAAAAATCTCCTTCAGATGAATCCGGCTCTCGCAGGCATCTCTATAAGCGATCCCGAAGGAGATATCATTTTGCTCAGCAAAACATGCGATCCCGATGAACTACTCAACCTGAAACACTCCAAAGAGAGCTGCAGCGCATTCGAAAAAGCTCTTAAAGAGAAGGGAATGGTGATAGGAAGAGCGTTTTACGACAAAGCTTTAAACGAGTGGATCCTTCCTCTACACAAAGCGGTCAGAAACGATAATTCGAAAGTGATCGCGGTGCTTTCGCTCGGTCTTCATCTAAGCAGCGCACGCTCGATCTGGAAAGCCTATACGGAGAGCGGCACGGAGTTGGAGATTTTTCTGGACGACTCCTGGTATAGAATCTATCACAGCGAAAAATCTCCGCAAAAATATCCCGAGCTTTACACCAAACCTGTAACAAAGCGGCAACGCTACTTCGAAGAGGGTGGCAGAGCCCTCGAAGCCGAAGCCAAAACGACATTCGAGGAGCTTAAAAAAAGCAAAAAGCCCTCCGTAGTTCTATTCGACTCTCCAAACGGTGAGTCATATATCATAAGCTGGCAGTACGTACCCGACTACAAGCTCTGGGTCCACTACCATATGCCGACCGGAAAGATTTTCGACAAAGTCTCGAACTACTGGGTCATAAATATCGTTTCGTTCCTCTTTATCTTTATAGTGGTCTACTACCTCTTCTATACCATCAACGCAATAGAGAAGAGGAAGTCGAAAGAGCTTCTCTATCAGGCGATGCACGACAACCTCACAAAGCTTCCGAACCGAATGTACCTGCAAAAAAAGATAGATTCGTGGATTTACGAAGGAGCGCCGCCGTTTAGCGTAGGCTTCATAGATCTCGACAACTTCAAAAACATCAACGACAGCATAGGGCACCACTACGGAGACCTGATACTTGTAGAGGTGGCGAAAAGACTGAAGGCCTCCATGCCCAAAGGTACCATGGTAATCCGGCATGGAGGTGACGAGTTTATCATGCTCTGCCACGAATACGACATAGACAGACTTAGTGAGAACGCACGCCTGCTGATCGAAGCGATATCGCAACCGTACGAGGTGGAGGGTATGGAGTTCACCGTAGGCGTCAGCATAGGTATAAGCCGCTACCCGCTCGACGGCACCAAGCTTTTCGAACTGCTCAGCGCGGCGGACATCGCGATGTATCACGCCAAACGCTCAAAAAACAGCTTCGCCTTTTTCACCAGCGAACTCAAAGCCATGAGAAACAGATACTCCATAATGGAACATGAGCTCAGAAATGCGATAGAGAGAGATGAACTGACAATAGTATATCAGCCTCAAATGCGCAAAGACGGAACGCTTCACGGTGTCGAAGCTTTGATCAGGTGGGAAAACGGCAGACTGGGGCAAATCCACCCCGATGAGTTCATAAAGATAGCGGAAGAGAGCGGACTTATGCCGAAAATCGGCAGATATATCACCAAACATGCGATAGAGGAGATCGGCTCGCTTCAGAAAAAGAGGGGAACCGAATTCTGTCTCGCGATCAACATCTCCATCAGACAGTTCAACGAAAAGGGGTTTGTGGAGACCTTCATAGAGACGATACAAAAAGGTGCGATGGACCCCTCCCATATAGTTGTGGAGATCACGGAGTCCCTCTTTATAGAGGAGCTGGAGTTTATTCTCGCAACACTGCAGAGGCTGAAAGAGCACGGCCTAAATATATCTTTGGATGACTTCGGAACCGGATACTCCTCTTTGGGGATGCTCAAAAAACTTCCGATAGATGAGCTGAAGATCGACAAGAGCTTCATAGAAACACTCCTTGTGGACAACGAATCGGAAGCGATGGTAAAGGCGATAATAACGCTGGGCAAGACCCTGGGGTTCTCAATTCTCGCCGAGGGGGTGGAAGAGGAGGAGCAGTTTATAAGACTCAACGAACTGGGCTGCGACCTCTATCAGGGATATTTCTTTTCGAAACCTCTGCCGCTTGAGGAGCTCGACCGCTTTATCGACTCGCAAAACATGGCGACCGGCTGCTCGGTGTAGATAGTTCTGCTATAATTCCGCCCGATTACATTCCCACACATACCCGATAATAAAGTGACATCAATGCAACAGACGCTCAAAAGAGTAAACAGTATAGATCGGGGCATACTCTTTATGCTTGCGAGTGCCCTGATATCCGCACTCAACGGAGCTGTCGCGAAGATTCTGGGCGAAGATATGAGCGCAATGGAGATAGTCTTTTTCCGCAACGCGATAGGTGTGCTACTCATTCTGGCCGCACTTCGTCACACGCCCGTATCGCTGCCGGGCGGAAAACTCCACCTACTTCTACTTCGCGGACTCTTCGGTTTTAGCGCGATGATACTCTTTTTCTACACAATAACCGTAATTCCGCTCGGTGAAGCGATCACCCTGAACAAAACATCACCCCTTTTTGTCGCGATACTCGCTTTTTTTCTGATGGGGGAGAGACTTAACATATATTCCGTAGCGGCCCTGCTTATCGGTTTCGGCGGTGTAGTATTCATCGCCAAACCGACGGGCATAGTCATGGGATATGAGCACTTTCTCGGACTTTTGGGGGGCTTCTTCGCCGCCTGCGCTTACGCCACCATCAAACGTATAAGAGATATATACGATGCGCGCGTAATTGTCCTCTCTTTCGTAGGACTCGGAACGCTTCTGCCGCTTATGCTTTTTGCGGTAGCACCTTTTGTAAATCCGCCGAAAGCCCTCGCTTTTCTGTTTCCGGCTTTCCACCTCCCCTCTTCTACGCAAACATGGATGCTGATCATGCTCATGGCCCTGATTTCAACCCTCTCGCAGTGGCTTCTTACAAAGGCCTACTCCCTCGGCCGAGCGGGAGTAGTGGGAGCGATAAGCTACACCAACATTCCGTTTGCCGTCGGCTTTGGAGTAATGCTCGGCGATCCGTTTCCCGACTTTTGGGTATGGCTTGGGATCGGTATGATCGTTAGCGCCGGGCTTCTGCTCAAAAAGAGCTGATCTACTCCGCCTCTATCTTCCCCACAAATTCAAGCTCCACATCGTCGCGTCTGAGAGCTTCCGGCAGCCTCGAAGAGATCTCCTCTACCGGTTTCGAGATATATATCTTCAGAGACTTTTTTCCATCCTCTCTAATACCGAAACCGACCCCTTCGATCCCATCTATCTGCATAAGCCTGGGTTCATACTCTGCTCTAAGTGTTTCGAGATCTTCAATACTCTGTTTCATATCGGCTCCTGCAGCTATCATAAAACCGAGGCAAAGGATCCAGACTATACGAACCATTAAACCTCCTTGTAACGGGAGAGAAATCCTCTCCCGAACACTATTTACGAGAAGTCGAAACGGACCCAGGGAATCCGTACGAAGTCGGGGTTCCTGAAGTCGAGTCTCGCCGTCGAACCGCTCCCTTCGGTCTCTACGCGCGCCCTGACCGCCACTTCCGCTATGACCCACCTGTTGACACCGACGGGAATGGAGCCCGAATAGATGGCTCCCGATCGATCGATTCGGCCGCTTCTGTTGATATTGTCATCATGCAGCCTGAAAACATCGGCCTTTCTCTTACCGCCCCAGTAGTTCTGATAGAGCTGCACCTGAATATCGAGATCTACGGTCGCCTCTTTCGAATTGTACCATTTGTCGTTAGAGTATATCTGGTACCAGCCGTGCACGATGTAGGGAACGTAGACCCGCACGTTACCGTATCTGCGCGGCCAGAAGGCGAAGAATAGTTTGGTCCACGTATTGACGTCGTTATCGTCAGTAATACCGGAGCCGTCACCTCTGGCGTAGGCGTAAGGGAACATCTTGTTGGCCGCCAGGTCGAAACCCGCACTTCCCGTTGTCAATCCACCCTCGTTGTGCCTGTAGACGCCTCCCCATCCATGGTATGGGTTGTGGTCGTAGTAGTGCCCCGGGCCGTTACCGGTAACCGTCTCTATCACGGCATTGGACTCCAGCATCAGCTCTCTGTTTATCTTCTCGTCGATATCCAGAGACGACTGGCCGGCAAGCATATTTTCAGCCTCCGCACTCAACGCTTCCGCCCTCTCGTTCTCCGCCTTCTGCTCATCCTCGAGCGCTTTGGGTTTGATCTTTACGACGGATGTGATGATCTCTCTCATCTCCTCTTCGTTTTTTCTGCGATCCTCCTTCATATTGGCGATCGCGACTTCATTTTCTGCAAACTCCTGCTCCGGCTCTATCTGCGCCTGCTCGTCGAGCCACTCTCCCTGCGGTAGTTGTTCCATCATCTCTCACTCCTCTTTGATTTTTGTTTATACTGTCACAGGCTCTACATTTAGAGCCGTCATGACATTCGATATATTGTTGTGTATCGTTGCGACCGATGAACCGGCAAAGAGCAGACCGACCGCCTTTCTATCCTTTTTCGAAAGCAGCAGGGAACCGGAATCGCCTCCCTGCGACATAGCATTCGTGAGTATCTGGTTTCTGAAGTAACCCACTTTTCCGGCACCGTAACCGACACGGATCGTGACGTTCACCCCTCTGACCCTGCCGCTTGTCGTTCCTGTCGTACGACCGCTTTTGGTCACCTCCATTCCGGGCCTGGCCTCTTCCACCCCTCTCGGAATGCCGAGTGCCGCGATGGAGGCGATGACATTTCTCATATCGGTCGGTCTCGCCAGTGCCGCATCGACAAGATTGTACTTTTGGGAATCGTTGAAGCGAATCGGTATGAAACGGTAAAGCTTCGCAATGACATCCCTCGGGTTCACACCCCCGTCGTAGCGTCCCGGCTGAAGGATAGGATCACCGTAGCTTGCGGCGTTGGAGTTGGCCAGGACATGGTTGTTGCTGAGAATATATATGCCCCTGCAGCATCTGTCGCGCACAAGGCAGCCGAATGTACCCGCCGTAATTTTGTAGTGGCCTATACTGTAACCCGGCACCGCGGGACGGACTTTGGCCCTGTAGGCCAGTGCCTCAATCTCACCCACTTCGATAACGTCGGTTTTGACACCGTCGAACGACTCCGCGACCAGATCGCTTTTGGAGAGCTTGCTCTTTGGAAGCTTCTTTTCGACGTAGACCTGCATACATAATTCCGTAGTCTCCTTGCCGCCTATGGTTTTGTAGCCTATACCGACGCCTACGACATTTTTGAGACTTGTCACCTCCTCTTCCCTGCCGGCCTGTACGTCCGCTACTTTCGCCAGCTCCACTTCAAACTCTTCCATCATTTCCCTCCTTTTGACTTTTTTCATCCACACCAAACAGTATGTGCACGAAAAGATTGTAGATCAAAAGAATTTCATTACCGTTCTGTTTTTCCGTCGGCCGCGCAAAAAAGGCGAAAATAGGTCCAAAGTGCAAAATTCGCTATAGTAAAGATATGAAAGACAACAGCTTCGACATTATCGTCATAGGCGGCGGCGCAACCGGCAGCGGCGTAGCGCTCGATGCCGCACTGCGCGGATTTTCGGTAGCTCTTTTCGAACAGAACGACTTCGCGGAGGGGACCAGCAGCAGAAGTACAAAGCTGGTTCACGGCGGGGTGCGCTATCTCGAAGCGGCCGTAAAACATCTGGACAAAAAGAGTTTCGACCTCGTTCGCGAAGGGCTGCACGAAAGAGCGATCTTCTTAAAAAACGCACCGCACCTCGCACACAGGGTGAAGCTTGTCACACCGCTCTACAGATGGCTTGAGATTCCCTATATCTACGCCGGCCTTCTGCTTTACGATCTGCTGTCGGGAAAAGAGTCGCTTGGAAGAAGCAGGCTCCTTTCGCCGAAAGAGGCGCTTAAAGAG
>WGAW01000189.1 GCA_015494675.1 Hydrogenimonas sp.
AGATCATCCTCTCGCCCCACATCGGCGATCTCGGCTCGATAGAGTCGATGGAGTACTTCGAACGTACCGTCGAGACTTTCAAGAGGTTCTACGACTTCGAGCCGAAAACGGTCGTTTGCGACAAACACCCGTACTACGAAACCACGAAGTGGGTCGAAAATCTAAGTATTACGTACTCCACACTGCGCACTCAAACCGTGCAGCACCACCATGCCCATGCGCTGGCGGTAATGGCCGAGCACAAAGTTACAGAGAGTGTTCTCGCGTTCGTATGGGACGGCACGGGCTACGGCAACGACGCCACCGTCTGGGGAGGAGAGACGCTTTTGTGCGGCGTTAAGAGGTTCGAGAGAGTGGGGCACCTTCGCCCCTTCAGGCTTCTCGGAGGCGAAAAAGCGGTGCGTGAACCGCGCAGGAGCGCTATGTCGCTGCTTTTTGAATGTTACACGCTCGAAGAGATTCTGCAGATGGACTCGCCCACAGTGGCCGCGTTCAATCGATCCGAAATTGCTCTGCTGCACCGGTCGTGGCAAAAGGGGATAAACTCACCGGTAACCACTTCGATGGGGCGCCTTTTCGATGCGGCGGCCTCTCTTGCCGGTATATGCCAGAGAGTGAGCTACGAGGGGGAGAGCGGGCTGCGTCTGGAAGCAGCCGTAAAAGGGAGCATAGAGTGCGAAGCGCTGCCGATGGTCATAGATGACGGAGTTGTCGACTGGCGGCCCGCCGTAAAGGCCATCGTCGAAACCGCGCCGAATCGAATCGCGGAGCGCTTCATAGCCTCGCTGGTCGCCATCGTCGTCCGATATTGCGAAAAGTATCCGAAACTTCCGGTGGTGCTTAGCGGCGGGGTCTTCCAGAACCGCACCCTGAGCGAAGCGGTACTCGAGGCCCTCGAGTCGACCGGCAGGAGGGTTCTGACCCCTCTGAACACCCCGCCGAACGACGGCTCCATCGCCCTGGGCCAGGTCTGGTATGCGCTCCACTCTTTAAAAGATGGAGATGAAGAAGAGTTTACGGCCCTCTGAAGTTGTAGTCGGCTATGAATCTGAACTGTGAGTAGTCATTGTTATCGGCAGTTTTGTCGTCTACAAAAGCGTAAGCGGCCGTAATGTTCAAGCTCTCCGAGATTTCGTACGCTATGGCGATATCGGTTTCGAATGTCTCATAAAGAGATCTCTCGTCCGCTTTGAAGCTGCCGAACGAAATGTAGCTCTCCAGACCCTCCAATCCGCTGTTTGAAAAGTCGTAAGAGACTCCGGCGATCCATGCACTCCCTTTGGCGCCTACGGCGTCGAGCGTCTGATCTTCGAGAGATGTGAAAAAGGGTCCGCCTCCGAGGCTTCCGAAAGCTCCGCTGCCGCTGTCTCTGTTATATGCTCCCATAACTCCGAAGCCGATCTCTTTGAAGCTTACCTGCGCGCTTACGCCCCACGTCAAAGAGTCGGTTTCGCCAAGAAGCTTCCGACCTTTTCCGGTCGCCCTGTCGAGCTGAAGGCCTATAACCGTATGGGTGTTTCGCCCGTAGAACTCGTGCGCCGCTTCGATATAGAAGAGATCCGCTATATCGGTGATATCGTAGTACCATGCCTGAATTACGCTATCTTCCGCACCCGCATAGAGAGCGGAGGCGAAGTAGATACCGTCGTTTGACTCGGCGGCCCCGAAAGATCTGCCGACGTTTACGAATCTGGATGCGTCTATGCCGTTCTCCCAGCCTGCCATCTGCTCTATTTTACCCGCCGTTAGTGTAACGCCTTCGATATCGCTGTTGGTTATCGTGTATGCCGTAAAGTAGTTCGGCATCATCCGTATGTCGTCCGAATCTGCATGGGGAGTGTCGATCATCTGCCGGCCCGCTTTTATTTCGGTACCGCCCCAAAGGGCGTCTATATAGGCTTGCGAAAGGGTGGCGAATCCCGACTTTTCGGCGTCGAAAAACGTGGGCTCTATTCTGTTCGGATCGCTATTTTGCACTCCCATATCCTGCACGGTGTAGAGTTCGGCCGCACCCTTTATGCCGTAAAACCGTTTTGTCTGCAGGTGTACATGGCCCCCCGCCGCAACGGCGGAGCCGCTTTGTGAAGAGTCGGAGCGCGGATTAAGCGTTATATACCCGGCCCGGATCTGCGCCAGGGTGTGTTCGAGCATCAGCACTTCACCGATTTTCTCGCGTATGGTCGTCACGCCCTCCTCTCTGCTAAGATCGTCGGCTCCCGCAAATGAAGCGAAGAGAACGAGAGCGACCGCTGCAACTCTTTTCATAAAAAGACCTTTCTAAACTGATAATCAATATCAAAAATAACAGCGCCATTATCACTTTTTGAAGCTTATATTTCTATTAAATGGTAATCATTATCATTTAGATCGAACCTTTTCCGCATTCAGCCACAAAGAGGTGAGCATCTCTACCCTCTCCTCCGGACCGTAGTTGAACTTGAACTCCGCCTCTTTGAGATAGTAGATGAAGTTGTCGCGTTTTACACCTTTGTACTTCTTCATGAACTCGTCTAAGAATTTCCAGAACCGGACTATGGTGTTGTCAATCGAGCGGAGTTTGGCGATGCGGTGGATCTTTAGAAATTTGGAGAACTCGCTATAGTAGAGTTCATCGAGCCCATCGGCGAGAAAGCTCTTTTTGTAGCGGTTAAGAGAGGGCATCAATATGTTGTAGACCCTGCCGCCGTAGTCGAATGTGAGAAAGTTGTGCGCATCGAAAATGTAGCGTTTCTCTTTTCGTTTGGAGTGGTCGAGGTAGAGGTATTCGTCATACTCCAGCACCTCTTCCGAGTGGTTCGAGTAACTCTGTTCGAGAGCCTCCAGAAGGAGTGAGCGCAGGGTGTCGTAGAACTTTTTTGCGGTGACATAGTTTATATCGAGCCGGGCTGCGGCCTCCCGGGCTGTCAGATCGCTGCAGAAAGCCTCTATGAGACCCAGCCTCCGTCTGAGCTTTTTCGGGCTGTATCTTCGCCTGCAGGAGGAACACTTTACGGTTCCGTCGCCGAGGGTATAGAGTCTTTCCGTGCCGCAATGGATACACGCTTTTGTCATGCTCTCTCCGGTACCGAAAATATATAAGATTCTACCACTTTAAAGTTCAATTTCTGATTATAGGCATATAATAGATTACAATAGAGTGAGAGGTATTGCATGGAGCCGACTCTTTTTATACTGTTTTGGTACGGTGTTCTGCACGCTTTCGGACCGGACCATCTTACCGCCATTGCCGACTTCTCCATAGGAAAAGGG
>WGAW01000190.1 GCA_015494675.1 Hydrogenimonas sp.
ACTTGTCTCTCGGCCGGTTCAAGTCGACCATGAAGCGTGAAGCGGTAACCGTTATCCTGTTGTCGGCGGTGGAGGTCATTCTGTATGTAACGGGATCCTCCTCCCGCAGGCGCCTGACATCGTCTATGGCGATACGCTCGGCGACCTCGACTGAGATATCGTGACCGTCGTGTATGGCGGCGGCCACCACGGGGCCGACTCCGTGGCACATTATCCACTGCCGCTTTTTCATAGCGTAGTCTCTGGCGAGCCATTCGGGTTCACATACTCTTCTATCCATATCGGAGCCTTTGGATGATTATACCATGCGATTCGGAAAAAGTTCGAAAAATTTTCAGTGGCGGATAATGAAGTAGTCTGCCCCCTGCCTGCTCAGGACATGGATATCGTGCGTCTCGTCTATCCCGTGAAGCAGGAGCTTGACCCCGAAAGTCTTCAGAATAGGCGTCAGCGAGTCCCTGAACGAATCGCTCATATCTGTAAACTGCCCTACGTACATCTTTACATATTCGGGTCTGACCGTTTTGAGCAGCTCAACCGTATCGCTGTCTGCGTCGAATCTGCTGATGGCGAAAGAGAGCTTCTGCCTCTGAAGTTCATCCGTTATCTGTCTAAGCGAGGCTGCATCTATCTTGGACAGGTCGCTTTCGGGAATCTCGATTATCAGCTCGACCCCGCGCTTCTGCAGCAGTTCTATCTGCTTTTTCACCTGCTCGAACATTGCAGGAGAGGCGAGACAGCTGAGCGGATACTCTACGGCTATGCGGTTGTTTTGCAAAATCGGAACGGAGTCGAGGTATCTCATCGTATACTCTATATAATTCGGAAAAAGCTTCAGCAGCAGAAGCATAGAGAGGTATGTTCCGTACGGAATGCGCTCGCCTTCGGGTGTTATGATGTCAAACGTTATCGACGCGAAAAGTTTGTGTCTGTTCAAAGCGTGTACATCTTCCCATACAGGCTCCATGCGGTTCTCTCTCATCGACTCTTCCAGAAGCGTACGCCACGCCACCTTGCTCATGGGAAGCGACCTCTCCCGTTTCGCTACTACTACGGCATCCGTGTTACGATAAAGCGCTTCATTCAGCGCGAGGTCCAGGGAAGATAGAACCTTGCTTACATCTTCTCTATGTTCATACGCCGAAATTGCGGCATCGGCAAAGAGAGTGTCGGAGACCTCTTTATACTCCTTGTCGATAATATCTCTTATCTCCGAGACGACGATCTCGGCAAGGCTTTTGGCATGCTCCGTATCCATTGAAGGCAGTAACAGAATAAATTCTGTACCGGAGACCCTGAAACAGGCGGCATCGTCGATATCTCTAATATTCTGTTCGAGCCTCTTAGCCACTTTTGTGTATATCCTGTCGACTCTGTCGAAACCTATTATCTTGTTCGCTTCATGGACATCGGCAAGCCGTACGGCGACTATCTCTCCCCATGCACGGTTATCTTCGGCGTTGGAGTACTCGTCGTATTTGATCATAAAGAAACGTCTGTTTCCCACTTTCGTCAAAGGATCGATATACTCCAGCTCCCTGTTTTTGGCCATAACGGAAGAGAAGGTTTCATGACCCTTCTTCATACGCTTGACCATCTCGTTCATAGCCATCGAAACATGCTTCAACTCGACAGTCGAAGGTATCTCTTCCTGTATGATGAAACGGTTGCGCAAAACTCCCTCGGCCTGTTTTATGACCATCTTCAGAGGTTCGAGTATCATACGCAGGATAATGTAGATAAAGAGCGCACCGAGGGCTCCGCCGACAATGAAAATTATAAGTATCTTTTTGAAGAATGCGTAGAGATAGTTCAGAGCCTCGGTTCTGTCCGCCTTAACGCTCAAGAGTCCGACTACACGCCACCTGTCGAACACCTCCGCCTCCGCGGAGTCTGCGGAGAGGTCGGCTATGCGAACGAACCACGACGGCACATCCGACGAAGAGTCCCGCCTCTTTTCAAAGAGCCTGTTGCCGTATTTATCCTGCAGGGTGATACGGCTGATTCGCCCGCTTTTGAAAACGGCATCGGCCAATTTCGACATCGCGGCTACATCACCGCCCGCCTGCGACATCATAAGGCTCAGTGAAGTTGCGGTATCTTGCGCCTTTGTAAATAGCTCGTTTTGAATGTAGTGTCTGCTGTCTATGAAGCCTATTCCCAAAACCGTTCCGAGAACGAGAAGAAGAATGATCGAAAATACGGCATTTATCTGTCTAAACAGCGTCACTCTGTCATCCTTTTTCATACCTGTGTATACGTTGATCTCTCCGCTTACACCCCCTATCGCGGCACACCGACGTCGATTATATCAAAAGAGTATAAATCGGGTGTAAAATGCCGATTTGTATTTATTATAAGAAATATTTATATCATCCAAAACCCAAAACCCAAAACCCAAAACCCAAAACCCAAAACCCAAAACCCAAAACCCAAAACCCTATTATGCTATACTGCCCGATACACTCCGGGACTTACAGAGTCCAGACAAAAAATCTAATAAGGAGAAGTCATGTTCAAAAGAGCGGCATGTAATTTGATAATAATAGGGGCGGCGCTCATGCTGCCGTTGGGAGCGGCATCTTCCGGACATCATCATAAAGGTGCGAAAAAGGCTTCGCCGTTTCTTATTACCAAAGGGCTGCCACACTATACGATGATCATCAAAAAGCGTTGGGACGACCCGAAGCTGGCACTTACTCCGAAGCAGAAAGCAGAGCTGCTGAAGGTAAGAAAAGCGACGATGAGCAGAGTGTTCTCTTTGAAGCCGAAAATTGCCGAACTGAGAAAAAAGATAGTAAAAGCCGCTATGAGCGGTGCGGCGCCGGATTCACTCTCTGCAGATGTGGCGGAGTTGGCGAAACTGAAAGCAGAAGCCACCCGCACACATCTAAAGTGCATATACGACACGAGGCAGATTCTGACCCCTTCACAGCTCGAGTATCTCGACTCGACCATACGCCGGAACCGGAGATAGCCGAAGATGCCGAGCGGCGGCCCGGCCGGTTAATCTTCACTTAACATCGATTCGATAACATTTCCGTTATGGAAAAGTTCGCCAAACCGTTTATCATAGTCTTGTTGTTCATAGCGGCCGTCTCGGGAGTCGTTCTCTCACTGGATAAAAAGCCGCATCCGAGGGTGGTACGTACGGGAAATATCGAGAAAAAACCGATCGAGATCTTTCCCCATGCCTATCTGTGCAGCATGTGCAAGATGGAGATAGATAAAAAGAGCTTCAGTGCCCAGGTGGTCGACGAAGAGGGCAAAACATGGTTCTTCGACGACATAGGCTGCATGGCTCTGTGGCTAAACGATCAACCGTTCAAAGATAGTGCCGCGATATGGGTCTACGCCCTCGATACAGGAAGATGGATCGACGGCAGAAAGGCATACTACTCTACGGGTGAAACCACTCCGATGCACTACGGCTTCGGGGCCTACGAAAACCAAAAAGCGCATACCGTAAACTTCGAAACGGTCATTGAGCGTATTAAAAAGGGGATGCACATGGCAAACCCGGAATATAGAAAACTCGAGGCGGAAGGGGAGTAGATGGAAGCTGTAAATCTCCTCTCGATCGCCGCCATAGCCTTTCTGGGCTCGTTCGGCCACTGTGTCGGAATGTGCGGCGGGATTGTCCTCGCATATACGGGTACCAAAGTGAAGCCTGAGTGGGGAGGTGCGCACCAGAGTACAGCACATCTTGCATACTCTTTGGGCCGTGTGACGACCTATACCCTGCTCGGAGCACTGTTCGGATACCTGGGCAGTGTCGCGACATTCAGCGGCTATACCGTAGGCGCACTTTTTCTATTTGCCGGCATCGTAATGATTCTTACAGCACTTTCGATGATGGG
>WGAW01000191.1 GCA_015494675.1 Hydrogenimonas sp.
CAATGCGCACATAGACTCTCTTTACGCTTTTTTGCATGAGTTCAATATTACGACTCAGCCCATGATCGATGCGGAGATAAAGAGCCGTTTCAATCTCAAACTGACAGACACCTTTTCACTCCGTTATAAAACCGATATCCCGTGGTACCTGGTGGAACCCGATTCGCAGCACATCTACTACGGCCTGGACAATACTCTTGAAGGAGCTCTCGAAAAGAACCGTGCCGTTATAGAGAGCTACTCGGTCGCCTTCAAAGATCGCCGTTTCACTCAGAAGCGCCCCTCGATCATAAGTCTGGATGAAAACCGTACTCTGCATATAGAAAAACTGAGCCTGCTGGACACGTTGACGGCCGGAGGGGTTTACAGTTTTAAAACCGCCAAAGGGGAGTTCTCGCTCAAAGGCGAAAAAGCACACTACAACGGCCCTGAAGGAAACATAACCGCCGATGTCGACATAGCCGCAAAGATTTCACCACAGGAGATCGAGGCGGAAGGCGAGATTTTCATTAGAGAAGGTCTGATAACCTATCGTCCGAAAAAAGATTATGTCGTGGAAGATCAGGACATAGTGATCATACAGGATATCAAAGAGCCGAGCCATACAAAAAGAAGAGTAAATATACATATCTACTCCAAGAGTCCCTTGAAGTATAAAATACCCGAAGTAACGGCAGAGTTCATACCCGATATCACCCTCTGGAAAGAGGCCGGAAAACCTTTCGGGATTCTGGGAATCGTCAAAATAGTCGACGGAACCATAAAAGCGGCCGACAAACGGTTCACCATTCAGCCTTCGGAGATATATTTCGGAGGATCAAACCCCATAAACCCCTACCTCGACCTGCACATAGCCTACGAACTCGACTTCTACAAGTTCAATATCTACATAAGCCACACACTCGCGAAACCGCTCTTTCTGTTCTCGTCCGAACCGCCGATGAGCCAAAACGACATAATGAGCTACATCCTTTTCGGCGCACCTGCGAACGAGGCGTTCAGCTCATCGGGTGAACCGAGCGGTTCGATCGCTACGATGCTGCTTGGAATGGGCCTCAAAAACGCCATAGGTTCAGCCACGGGCATCCGCTTCGACACGCTCAATCTTCTCTCGAGCGAAAACGGAGGTTTCGGAATAGAGGTGGGGAAAAGAGTAGGAAAACGGCTCAGGATAATCTACCGCAACGATACGGTTTCGAGCTTCATCATACAGTACAAGGCATCCAGAAGTATACGTATAGATGTGGACGTTAGAGATACCGGCCAGGGGATAAACATACTCTATGTAAAAGATTTCAGAGGATTCGGCAGATAATCTTAAACAGACACTCTTCATCAAAGCTTTAATCTGCGGTTTTTTTGCCGATTTTTAAAAAGATATGATTACATAGATCAATTTTGTAGATATATTTTCAGGAACCGACAGATGCATAAGCGCCCCTACGATTACAGCCACGCCATAGAGATAGCACCACGCATCTGGTGGGTAGGCTACGTCATACCCGACGACCCTTTTCAATGCCATGTCTATCTTATAGAGAATGAAGATGAGTCGATCCTGATCGACCCCGGTTCAAGACTGACCTGGAGCGGGACGAGAGAGAAGATTCTGGAGGTTATCCCCCTTGAAAACATAAAGTACATCATCTGCCAGCACCAGGACCCGGACATCACCACAGCGGTAGAGGAGCTTATAAACGAGGTCGGTACGGAAGGGAGGTTTCTGGTCACTCACTGGAGGAGCGCAACCCTGTTCAAGCACTACAAATGGGGACTCGATTTTTACGAAGTCGACGAAAACAGATGGCGTCTGAAAGCCGGAGAGAGGAGACTGGAGTTTGTCTTTACCCCTTACATGCACTTTGCGGGAAGCATCTGCACATACGACCCCAGAACCGGCATACTCTTTTCAAGCGATATATTCGGGGCTTTCACCGATTCGTTCAAGCTCTTTGCGGACGACGCGAAACTCTACTTCGAACAGATGAAACTCTTCCATACGCACTATATGCCGAGCCGTGAAATCGTAAACCACGGTATGGATGCGATAGAGGAGAAGCGGATCGAGATGATAGCACCGCAACACGGCTCTATAATCCCGAAAAATATGGTTCCCTACCTTATTTCACGACTTAGAAAGCTGGATGTCGGCATATATCTTCAGTTTGTAGGGTTCAAGAACGTAAGACGCCTTACCAAAGCGAATGAGATTCTTTCGAAAATGTTCGAGCAGATCACCTTTACGACTACGACGGTCTACGAAAAGATCGGAAACATCATAATGCTGATAAACGAACTCTTCTGCATTGAAAGAATAGTATGTATCAGCAGCGTGGACGGCAAAGTGGTTCTCTTTGACTCTTCCATAAGCCACCCTATCGAAACAGACATGAATGAAACAGGCCTCTACACCGCCATCGAGGAGATTATAAGCGAAGAGAACACTGCTTACCACGGCAACAGCATACCCGGTACTGATCTTTACAGTAACTATCTCATTTTTCCGTTCGTCACATATAATGAACAGAACTCGGCAAACGGAGCATGCTATTTTCTCTTTTCGGAGGAGGAGATAATAGATGAGCAGGATATCGAGATACTAAAGAGCTTCAGAAAACTCTTTTCGATTATGCTGATGAAAGAGATAGGCTACTACAGGATGCAAAAAGAGAGAAACGAATTGCTCAACAAGACGATAACCGACAATCTCACAAGGCTCTACAACAGAAACTATCTCGACGAGATAGGGCCCAAAGAGCTCAGTAAAGCGAAACGCCACGGCTACCCGCTCGGAGTCGTGATGCTCGACCTAGACAACTTCAAAAAAATCAACGACACATACGGCCATGATACGGGAGATGCCGTACTCAAAGACTTCGCACGTTTTTTGTACAGAAACCTGAGAGACGGCGACTTTCTCTTCAGGTACGGAGGCGAAGAGTTTCTGATTCTCATGCCGTTTACGACAGCCGAAGATGTATTCCACGTAATAGAGCGTCTAAGAAAGATGTTGAAGAAAAAGAGTGCCGTAAACTCGACTCTCGATCCGAAAATCGACTATACATTCAGCGCCGGAATAGCCGAATATAGCGACGAAAAGAGTATAGACCAGCTCATAAAAAAGGCGGATACACTCCTCTATACGGCAAAGAGAGAGGGGCGAAACAGAAGCGCTCTTGGCTAAAGAGGCCTATATTGCGCCTTTTCTAAGCGCACGCAGCAGGTAGCGGTCGGGGCTTACGGAGAGATCGACGATTTTACCATCTACGATCTTCTCTGCAAGCATCTTTCCCATGAGCGGAGCGAAAACGAACCCCCTGCCGCCGAAACAGCCGACGATATAGCACCCCTCTATCC
>WGAW01000192.1 GCA_015494675.1 Hydrogenimonas sp.
GAGGCGACCCTAATGGCGGATGCGGATGCCCCCGTTATAGTCGTGGCGAAAGAGGGGTGGCATGAAGGAGTTGTGGGGATCGTCGCTTCCCGTCTGGTCGATCGCTTCAAAAAGCCGGCCATAGTGCTTACCATAGAGGGAGAGAGAGCGAAAGGGAGCGGCAGGAGCGTAGGAGAGGTGGACCTGTTCGACCTTTTGCAGAGGAGCAAAAGTCATATCGTAGGTTTCGGAGGCCACAGGATGGCTGCCGGATTGACCGTCGCCAAAGAGTCTATCGCGGCCTTCACCGAAGAGATATGTGCCCATGCCTCGAAACTCGACCCGATGCTTTTCGTTCCGGCCGACGATGTCATGGGAATACTCCCGATAGAGGAGATCGACTGGGAGCTGATGGAGCTTCTGGAGCGTTTCGAGCCCTATGGCGAGGCGAACAGCCGCCCGAAATTTCTGATCTCCGATGTCGAGGTGATGGAAGCTCGTACCATAGGCGCGGACGGTAGACACCTAAAGATGGTCATCGGCAACGGCGGTAACCGTATTGATGCCGTCTGGTTCGGGTTTGGCAAAGAGGTGAAAAAGGGAGACCGGATTGCGGTTAAGGGGTCTGTGCAGGTGAACGAGTTTAACGAAAGGCGTTCGATACAGATTTTGGTGGATAAGATACAATTTAAGCGGGGGATACTATAATATATACAAGCACAAGGCAGAAAGCGGAGTTATATTATGAATAAAAAAGAGTTTATAGAAAGCGGTGAGATTATCGAAGATCTCCTGAAAAAGGAGGGGCTCAGCCGACGGGACGCCCTGAAGCTTATGGTGTTCGGCGGAGCCGCCGCAATGGTCGGCGGCAGACCGGTTTGGGCCGAGGAGGATAAGGAGCCCGCAAGCAAGTCGAAGGCGCGTATAGTCATTGTGGGAGGAGGAACCGGAGGGGTTCTTGTCGCCGCGCGCCTGCGCCGTGCCGCCCCCAATGCGGAGATAACGATTGTAGCCCCCAACGACATACATCTCTATCAGCCCGGGCAGGTCTTCATGGCGGCCGGGCTCTATACCGAGAGCGAAATCAGAAAACCGAATTCGGATCTTATGCCCGACGGTGTCAAGTGGATAAGAGACGAGGCCAAAAGTTTCGACCCCGATGCCAATCTTGTCGAGACATCCAAAAACGGGAAGGTGAAGTACGATTTTCTCGTGGTTGCGACGGGCCTGCAGTATGACTACGAAGGGATCGAGGGGATGCGGCCGGAGCTTGTCGGGAAAGAGGGCATTTCGAGTGTATACCTGAACGACCCGGTAAAGGGGACCGCGCGCGGAGGTACCGCGACATGGGAGTGGTTCAAGCAGCTCAGGGCCGCCGCGGAGAAGGCGAGCGAAGAGAATCCGGTAACCGCTCTCTATACCCAGCCCGATACACCCATAAAGTGCGGCGGGGCGCCCCAGAAGATACTATATCTGAGCGATGACTTTCTACGGGGAAACGGTCCTGAAGGCGGAAGAGACGTGCACCGGAACGTAAAAGCGCTTTTTTGCAAGAAAGGTAACAAGCTATTCGGACTGCCCGGGTACAACAAGACGCTTGTCGACGAAGTGACCCCTATGTACGGCAACATCACCGACAAATGGAACCATATCCTTCGCAAGATCGATCCTGCAAAAAAGATCGCCACGTTCGAGCATGTATACCAGGTGAAAGGTGAGTACGACCCCGATCTTGAAGAGTACGAAACGGTTACCAAAAAAGAGCGGGTGGAGATAGGGTACGATTTCATTCATGTCGTCCCTCCTATGAAGGCGGTCGACGCCGTTGCAGACTCTCCGCTCGGATGGCAGAAGGGTACGGCGAAAGGGTGGCTTGCGTGCGACCGCTACACCCTGCAGCATATGAAATACAAAAATGTCTTCGGAATAGGCGACATTCTCGGGATTCCGTTGGGTAAAACCGGCGGTTCGGCACGACACCACGGCCCTGTGATCCAGAAAAACCTTACAGCCGCGATGGAGGGTAAAGAACTGCCCGCCAAATTCGACGGTTACACGGTGTGTCCGCTAAAGACCCAGTACGGAAAGATCATGCTCGCGGAGTTCAACTACGACGGGCCGGCACCCTCTTTTCCGCTCGATCCGACGAAACCGCGGTGGATATGGTGGGCGTTTGACCTCTATCTGCTCAAGCCTATGTACTGGAATCTTATGATGCGCGGCCTGATGTAGACCGTAGAGCATAGATGTCCCTTTTGGGGCATTTTCTCTGCACGAAGCGTCTAAAACTTGAACTTCTAATATTTTTGGTACTGTTTTTGCTTTTGTCGTTTTCGATATACGCACGAGAGTGTTCGGGTGATACGCTAAGCCGTATGAAGGCTCTGTCTCAGAGCCCTTCGGCACCCTTCACCCGCCATACATCACTTTCGGCATATATATCTTTCTCCTGTGGCCCGCCGGAGCGGCTCCTGCGGAAAACAGGAGAGATTATCGTTCCAAGGAAAAGGTAGAATGGAATATTACAACTGGATACTCGCGTTTCACGTAATGAGCTTTATGAGCTGGATGGCGATGCTCTTCTATCAGCCAAGGCTCTATGTATACCATCAGGAGCATGCGGATAACGAGGGCTTCGTCGAGGTTGTGAAGATTCAGGAGAACAAGCTCTACAACTTCATAGGCGTACCGGCGATGTGGGCGACCATCTTGAGCGGATCTGCCATGATAGCGCTCAACCCGGCACTGTTTCAAAGCGGCATGTGGCTCCATATTAAATTGACTGCGGCTCTTCTGCTGGTGGCCTACCACTTTTCGCTCGGGTGGTTTAAAAAGAGGCTCCATGCCGGCAGATGCAAAAAGAGCGGCAAGTTTTTCAGAGCCTACAACGAGGTGCCCACGATTCTGATGATAATCATCGTAATAATGGTGGTGGTGAAACCGATATGAAAGCGGAAGGCGACCGGACCGAGTATGCGGCGGCACTGAATCGCGGGATAGTCAAATCGCATATACGCTTTGTAAAAAGAAACGGCGTCTCTTTGGCGATGCTCTGTTTGGAGATGAAGCTGCCGGAGTCCGATACCGAGACGGCGTTCGAGGATGCGGTAACGACTCTTCAGGAGCTTACCGACTTCTCCGTTTTGATGCTGTGTGAAAAGGGGATGCTCATGACCTTTCTCAAAGATCTTCATCTCCATCGTGCGGTACAGGTTGCAAAAAATATACAGGAGACACTGCTGAAAGATACGGGTGTGGCCATGCGTCATGCGGCGCTTACAATCGTAGACGAAGGGGATAGTTACGACTCTTTGATGGGGAGAATCGATCGATATATGGAGCAGTCGAGACTCTTTGGAGAGGGGAAGATCTGTTACGGTACCGCCAAGTACGACTTCTGTGCCAAAGGGGGAGAGGAGGAGATTTTTGTCAACTTCTTCTCAGATCAGAAGAGAGTTACGCTATACAACTTCTACAACGGTATGCCGCTTAGTGAAGATGCAACGGTACTCGGTTATGCCGACGGTCTTTTGCGACTCAAAACATCACTTGCCAAAGCGGCTTTTTTGAAAAACGAGCCGTTTACCTTCATAAAGCATCCGCTTTTGCCGGATACATTGAAAGCCGATATAGTGAATGCAATGCCCAACCTGGCGGAGGTTGTACTGACAAACCTGAGATTCATAGACAAATCTCCGGTCGACCGGGAGAATATCCGGGTAATGCCGGACGAGCCGATAGAGGTTACAATCGAGTGCGCCGACGGGACAGAACTTTTCGGAACCATCCACAGTCTTGCCGTCAACTCGATCGCGGTAAGGCTGAAGAACCCGAAAGATGCGGACCGCTGTTTTTCTGGAAGCGAAACCCACGTTATGCTCGCTTTCGATCTGAAAGAGCGGCAACAGCGCAAAGCACATGTGCGCATTTCGGCCGTACTCTTCAGTCGCGAGCAGGAGCAGGCCGTTTTCGCTATATATCCCAACCACTTTTTCAAGCAGAAGATCGAAGGGTACATAGCGCTTCAGCAGAGCAGACTGATTACGATAATGCAGAAGATGGTGCTAAATTTCTATCAGGGGTAGGGTGTTTTCGGCTCAGCTGTACTCGTCCATAGAGAGGTAGCCGCCTGCGATCAGTGCGACCACTGCCGCGATGTTGATATAGAGAATATGGCGGGTGCCGTTATCTTTTTGCAGAAGGCCAGCCACCGGTTCGGTCACAAGCTGCGACTCGTGATACCCCCAGTAGAAGAGGCCCATGGCGATAAAAAGAAGAAGAATCCCTATCTTTTTTTTCAAAACTGTTTTCCGATTTGTTGCGGTATAAAAAGCCGGGCCGTACCCGGACTTTATCAGATCGGCAGAACGCGGATATTCGGGTCGAGCTTCTCTTTTAGAACCGACTCTATGGCGTAGAGCGTCCCGGTAGTGGAGCTCGCGCACCCGGAACATGCGCCGAGATACCTGATATATACGTCGGTATACTGGCCGTTCTGCTTGACATCGAGAACCTCCATGTTTCCGCCGTCCATGATTAGATACTGCCTTACACTCTCGTCTATCACACTGTCGATCGCTTTGATCTTCTGGACAAGCGTCATCTCGTTGAAAGAGACCTGCTCCGAGGCGGCCTGCTTCTCTACCGTCTCCTTGAGCTTCTCCTCCTCCATCTCTTTGCGCACATCCGCAAGTATATCCACGAGATAGTATTCACGCTCTTCGTGTCCGCCGGGCTTGATGCAGCTTTTGCAGAAAGCTCCGGCTTTAGTGTAGTCGGTTATCTCTTCGACCGTCTTGAGATCGTTCAGTTTGATCACCTCTCTGATCGTTCCGAGGCTTACACGCGCACATTCACAGACGATAATCTCATCTTCGAAACTCTCCATATCTACACCTTTGTAGATGGAGGCCGCCTTTTTTATGACGTCGTAAGCCATAACGGAGCAGTGCATCTTCTGCGGCGGAACAGCGGGAGTTTCAGGTGTGTCGCGCATCGCCTTTTCAACATCGATGTTCGTTATCTTTACCGCTTCGTCGACGGTTTTGCCTTTGCAGAGTTCGACCATCGTATCCGAACTTGCGATAGCGGTTCCGCAGCCGAAACTTTTGAACTTCGCATCCAGTATCTTGTCCGTTTTAGGGTCCACTATCCAGTAGAGGCGTACCGCATCGCCGCAGCTTTCGGCACCGTAGTCGGCGACGATAAGCTCTCCTCCGAGGCGTTTGGCGTCCTCTTCGGTCAGCTCCCCCTGGTTTTTCGGATTGTTCATCAGCTCCTGCACCTTCTGGCTATACTCTTCCCAGATGCTGCCGCCGATCAAATCGTGTTTTGCCATAATCTTTTTCTCCTAAAATTCTTTATATAGCTATTGTACGCTCTTCATACTTTCGGGCATATAGGCGTAAGAGCTCGAGATCGCTCTCAGCCTCTCTACAGCTTTTTTGAACTGCTCTATCGTATAGTCGATCTCCTCTTCCGTCGTGAACCTGCTGAGGCTCAGTCTGACGGCCGTGTGGGCGAGCTCACTGTCGGCTCCTACCGCCGTCATTATCGGATTTGCCTCCAGATCTTCGCTGGCGCACGCACTCCCGGTACTCGCGGCGATTCCGGCCCGGTTAAGATCCCACAGCATCGCTTCTCCCTCGACACCGCGCACCGATACGAGGATCGTATTGGGCGTGCGATTCTCCCTGGGCCCCACGCTGTAGATATCCGGGATCTGCAGTATCGCATCTTCGAGTTTGTCGCGCAGGCGTCGGACGTTCTCCTCTTCGAACTTCAGGTAGTAGTCGGCAAGCTCCATCGCCTTTCCCATTCCGACGATTCCGGCAACGTTCAGCGTTCCGGAGCGCCTTCCGCCCATGTGTTCCCCGCCATGCAGCAAAGATGTGAGCGGGTGCCCGTCTCTTATGTAGAGACCGCCGACCCCTTTGGGTCCATGGAACTTATGGGCAGAAAAACTCATGAAGTCCACGCCGGCTTTTATGACGTCCACCGGTATCTTGCCTATGGCCTGTACTCCGTCGGTATGAAACAGTACGCCCCTCTCCTTGCAGATCTCGGCGATCTGCTCTACAGGGAATATGGCGCCCGTTTCGTTGTTGGCCCACATTACGGAGACGAGCGCGGTTTTGTCGGTTATGAAGTCGCGGACCGTATGCGCCTCTACCACGCCGTCGGCGTTTACGGGCAGGTATGTCACGCGTACACCCTGCTCCTCCAGCCATCTGCAGGTAGCCGTAACCGAAGGGTGTTCCACTTCGGTGGTAACTATATGATCTTTTTCACCGTTCTTTATGAGATCGAAGTAGACACCTTTTAAAACCCAGTTGTTCGATTCGGTCGCGCATGAAGTGACGACTATGTCGTCCTCGTCGCGTGCCCCTATCGCTTCGTACATGCTGTCCATCGCCTTGCGAAGGGCCGGATGGCACGCCGTACCGAAGTCGTGCAGAGAGTTAGGGTTTCCGTATATCTCCGTGAAGTAGGGGTCCATCGCCGCCTTCACTTCAGGATCGACCATCGTTGTCGCGTTGTTGTCCAGGTAGACTTTCATCATAAAAAATGCTCCGAAAATTTTAATTAGGACAAAATTTGTCTTAATTCTTCAGTCGCCATGATAGATCAAACTTGTTTAATTGCAGCTTAAATATTAAACTTACTTTATGCAAGTTCGCTAAATATGTTAGGAGAGTAGTAATTATACACCAGTTAGCGAAAAAGTCAAAGCCTTTTAAAAGAGCTAATTGCATATAATCGCGCCCATTTCAATCTAAGGGCGGAATCAATCATGTTTGCACAGCTGCTCAGAGCATACAGCGGCCATAGCGTAAAGAACGACGTACTCTCCGGTGCGGTCGTGGCGATAGCGCTGGTTCCGGAGGCTATCGCATTCTCGCTGATAGCCGGGGTCTCTCCGCTGGTAGGGCTCTATACGGCATTTATCCTTGGCCTCATAACCGCGCTTTTCGGCGGAAAACCGGGGATGATAAGCGGTGCTACGGGGAGTGTGGCGGTGGTTATGGTCGCACTTGTCGCAACGCAGGGGGTCGAGTATCTCTTCTTCGCTACGCTTCTTGCCGGCGCCATTCAGGCGGCTTTCGGTCTTTTGAAGCTCGCCAAGTTCATTCGCCTCGTTCCACAGCCTGCGATTCTGGGCTTCGTAAACGGTCTTGCGATCGTTATCGCGCTCGCGCAGCTACCGATGTTCAAAGACGAGGGGCCGGTGATGTATGTGCTGGTCTTTGCCACGATGGCGACGATGGTCCTGCTGCCCAAAGTCACCAAAGCGGTTCCGGCGGGACTGGTAGCCATAATAGTGCTCAGCCTCATAACGGTCATATTCGACCTCGATACGAAAAGGGTCGCCGATTTGGGCTCGATCGCCGGGGATCTTCCCTCTTTCCATTGGCCCGATGTGCCTTTGAACCTGGATACACTCATCACTGTACTTCCCTATGCGGCAGTCATGGCCGCTGTCGGACTCATAGAGTCTCTGCTTACCCTCTCCGTACTCGACGAGATGAGCGGAGAGAAGGGGAATGCGAACAGGGAGGCGGTCGCACTCGGCGCCGGAAACGCGACGTGCGGCCTTTTCGGCGGTATGGCCGGGTGTGCGATGATAGGCCAGAGCATCATCAACTACACTTCCGGTGGCCGCGGGCGGCTCTCGGGTGTTACGGCCGCGGTTCTGCTCATAATTTTCGTCGTGGCTCTAAGCGACTATATCGGGCAGATCCCCATAGCCGTTCTTGTAGGTATCATGTTTATGGTAAGCATAGAGACATTCGAGTGGGCCAGTATCGACCGGCTCAGGAAGATGCCCAAAACCGACGCCTTCATTCTTGTGACGGTAACGGTGGTAACGATCTTTACCGACCTTGCTATGGCCGTTATAATCGGGGTTGTCATCTCGGCGCTCGTATTCGCGTGGCAGCACGCACGCGTCTATACGCGCACCTTTGTCGAGGGAGAGCGTAAAATCTACGAATTTGACGGCCCCCTCTTTTTCGGTTCGGTGCAGGGGTTTTTGGACCAGTTCGATGTTGCAAGCGATCCGGCAGAGGTGGTTATGGACTTCAAACGCGCTCGCGTGATGGATTCAAGCGGCGTGGAAGCGATAGACAAGATTACCAGAAGATACGAAGAGGCCGGCAAGAAGCTGACTATCCGCCATCTGAGCGAAGATTGCAAAAAACTGCTCAAAGCCGCGGGCAAATACTGCACCTATGAGGAGGACGACCCGACCTACAAGGTCGCGGTCAACCACGAAGAGTACAGTAAGTAGCCTCTCTACTCTCCGGCTCCGGCGCTCTCAAGCTTCTTGTCGATCGCCTCCTTCAGATCTTCGAGAAGATCCTCCGCTTCCGATTTTGATATGTTCTGGCCGCTGCTGTACTCGATGGTGTAACCGTCCCTCTTTATCGAGATCTCGGCGGCGATATTTTTGGTTTCGCTGAAGTATCTGTCTACAACGACTTTGCGATCTCCTAGCGGGACGCTGTTCCACCCCTCCTCTTTCGCCGCAGCCTCTACGGCGCTCCGGATCGTGCCTATTGAGAGGCCGTGTCCGAGACTCCGCTCGATCTCTATCATCCCTTCCGCTCCGCTCTGTGTACCGCTCTGCAACCCTTTTTGCGCACATCCGCCCAAAAGCAGAAGAGCGAAGGCGGCCGCTAAAATCTCTCTTTTCATAACCCGTCTCTCCTTTTTCCGTTATCTTTTCCGATGTTACATCAATTTTAATTAAAGAGAAATTATAATTGACTTATGAAAAAGAGAGAGTTTTTACGGATCGTCGATTTGCTAAAGAGTGAGTACGAGAGTTGGGATGCCCCTGCGAAGAGGTTCGAAGGTGCCTATAGGAGGACTCCTTTTACCGTAATGGTTTCGGTGATGTTGAGTTTCAGAACCAAAGATGAGGTGACACTGGAAGCCGGAAAAAAGCTCTTCGCCCTTGCGGATACCCCCTACAAAATGGTGCAGTTGGAGAAGAAGAGAATAGAGGAGGCCATATATCCGGTGGGGTTCTACAGGAGAAAGGCCGCCACGATACTTGAAGCCTCTTCATACATTATAGATAAGTTCGGGGGCGAGGTTCCGGGGAGCGAAGAGAAGCTTCTTGAAATCAAAGGTGTGGGTCCTAAAGCGGCGCATATCATACTCGAGTCCGCTTTCGGCGAGAAGACGGTCGCGGTAGATACACATCTTCACAGAATTTTGAATATGTGGGGGTTTATCGAAACCTCTACGCCCGAAGAGAGCCGCGAAGCTTTGAAAAAGAGGCTCGCTCCCGAAGAGCAGGCCGGGCTCAATAAGCTTCTTGTCAGTTTCGGGCAGGTAGTCTGCAAACCGGTGAAACCTCTTTGTGAAGAGTGCCCTGTAACAGGGCTGTGCCCGGCATCATCCTTATAGGCGGCCGATATATTATGAAAAGAATGGCGGTGTATGCAGGCGTACCGGCGCGTTATGACGGTTGCTTTGGAAAAACTTTTCTAAAAAAGCTAACCGCATCTTATGAAAATTATTGCCACAGTATAAACTGTTTTATACTACAATAACGAAAAATTTTATGGAGCCGTTATGTCGGTAGGCAAAATTCTGGGTATCTTTTTTATCTCCGCTTTTCTTCTGGTGCAGCTTATTCCGTATGAGCGGAGCAATCCCAAAAGCGATCCGTCGCTCGAGATAGAGGCGCCGCCGGAGATCATGGCCATTTTCAAGCGCTCCTGTTACGACTGCCACTCCAACGAGACGAGATGGCCGTGGTACAGTCTCGTTGCGCCGGCCAAGTGGTTCGTCGTTCGTGATGTGAATGTCGGACGCAGATGGCTAAACTTCAGCGAGTGGAACAGCTACGACGAGAAGAGAAAGGCGAAACTCAAAGAGATGATCTTTGTCGCCGTAGGGCTTGCGATGCCGCTCGGAACATATGTCAAGGTGCATCCCGAAGCGGCCCTCTCCGAAGAGGAGAAGAGTGCGATTCGAGAATGGACCGGCGTAAAGGTGGAGGAGATCATGAACAGACCGAAAAGGCATCTATATTGATCAAGATAGTTCTTTATATACATCTACTTTCAGCTACGGCGTGGGTCGGCGGTTCGCTTCTGCTCTTCGCACTCGGTATCCTGCTCCGCGACAAGTGCGCGCAAAAGAGCGTCTATACCCACCTTGGCCCGATCTACGGATATTTCGAGACATTCTGGCTCATACTGCTCTGGATTACGGGTCTGACGATGTTTTTCCATTTTGGAATAGACAAGGCTATGGCACACGCTCCCGGCTCCGAACTGGCCTCGCTAATGCATGCGAAGCTTATAATGGTAGGCATAATAACGCTCCTGACAGCCATCCATATGTATATCGCGTTCAAGACCCATACGGTCGAGAGAACCCCGCTGCAGAACCTCGTATCGCGCGGCAGCTCCATGTTGATCTTTCTGCTGAACCTCGTGATCGTCTGGTACGCCATAGGCATAAGGGATCAGCTGTGAGAATATACGAAGATGAAGATATATTCGTAGAGCGGGAGGCGGCCGAAGTGCCGTGGGTGAAGATCTTTACGAAAGTGCCCTACAAAGAGCTTACCGAAGCCCCGGACGAACTGCGGGCGAAGCTATGGATAGCCTACGAGACGGTAGAGAGGCGGATGATCTCCTTTTTCAGGCCCGACAAGATAAACATGGCGTCGTTCGGCAACTACGTTCCGCGCGTACATATCCATGTTATGGCGCGTTTCAAAGAGGACAGCTTCTTCCCCGAGCCGATGTGGGGCACGAAGCAGAGGAACTCTAACGCCGAGTTCGGAGATTTCGAAGAGTTCGCGAAAGAGCTCAGGGCCGATTTGCGGAAGCTCTTCAAAGAGTCGGATCGCGGTTAGCCCGCAATTTTCTTTAGCATCTCTACACTCTTTTCGAACTCCACGACCTCCTGAGCGCTTTGGCACAGAAATTCCGTCATCTCATCCTTTTTTGCGAGAGCCTCGTCGAGTGCGGGGTCGCTTCCGCGCTGGTAGGCCCCTATGCGCACCAGCATTTCGTTCTCTTTCAAAAGCGCAAGCATCTGCCTGAACTTCAATGCCGCCGCCAGGTGATCGGGTTGGGTAACGTCGCTTATGACACGCGAAGCGGAGGAGAGTATGTCGACCGGGGGGTATATGCCGCGATCGGTGAGTTCGCGACTCAGGACGATGTGGCCGTCGAGGATGCTTCGGCTCTGGTCGGCGATGGGGTCGCTTAGATCATCCCCTTCGACCAAAACGGTAAAAAACGCCGTTATCGAACCCTGCCCCTCCTCTTTTCCGGCCCTCTCCATAAGTTGCGGAAGAAGGGTCAGAGACGAGGGGGGATAACCTTTGGATGTCGGCGGCTCGCCGAGGGCGAGGCCGATTTCACGTTGCGCCATAGCGAAGCGGGTAACCGAATCCATCATAAAGAGCACATCCTTTCCCTGCCTCTTGAAGTACTCCGCTACGCTCATCGCGCTGAAAGCGCCATATTTTCTCATGAGTGCGCTGTCGTCGCTCGTCGCTACCACGATAACGGTATTGCTGAGGTCGTTGCCCAGGTTTTTCGCTATGAACTCCGGCACTTCGCGTCCCCGTTCGCCGATGAGCGCCACCACCTTCACGGGGGCCTCGCACCCCCTTACGATCATGCCCATCAGTGTCGATTTGCCGACGCCGCTACCGGCAAAGATGCCCACCTTCTGCCCTTTGCCGGTTGTCAGCAGCCCGTCTATACTCTTTATGCCTACGCTGAAAGGCTCGTCGATAAGCCCCCTTTTCATCACATCCATCGGAGGCTTCATTATCTGCTCGTATTCGCCAAGATGCAGTGGGCCTTTGCCGTCAATCGGGTTCATAAAGGGGTCTACGACGCGGCCGAGAAGGTTTTGGCCTACCGGTATCTCGAGACTGCGGCGGTTGAGCAGCACCCTGTCTCCCACCTTCATCCCCTCTATGAAACCGAACGGAGATATAGTAAAGGAGTCGCTGCCCAAAGAGGTGACCATTCCCAGACGGCGCTTCCCTTCGGATAGGATCGTCACACTCTGGCCTATACTGGCCTTCAGGCCGGTAGCCACTATGGCGTTGGATCCGATGCTGACTATCGTCCCGTATGCGGGAGAGAGAGTTATTGAGCTTACCCGCTTGCGAAGGGATTTGAGAGGCATCAGTAACGGGGGCGCAGCGGCGCGTTGACCATGCTCATGAACTCTTCGCGCGTCTTTGCGTCACGCTTGAAGAGCCCCCGCAAAGCGGAGCTGACGGTCGTGGAGTTGATCTTTTCGACACCTCTCATCTCCATGCACATATGGCGCGCCTCCAGTACGACGGCGACCCCTTTGGGGCGTATCGTCTCGATTATCGCGTCGGCGATCTGCTCGGTCATCTGCTCCTGTATCTGCAGGCGTCTTGCGAAGATGTTGACCATTCTCGGTATTTTGCTCAGGCCGACCACTCTTCCGTCGGGTATGTAGGCTACGTGCGCTCTTCCTATGATCGGCAACATATGGTGCTCGCACATAGAGTAGAATTCTATGTCCCGTACCAGCACCATCTCGTCGTTGCTACTCTCGAAAAGTGCGTCGCCGAGTACTTTTTTGGGGTCCATACCGTACCCCTCGCACATATGCTCGAACGCCTTACGTACCCTTTGAGGGGTCTTTACCAGCCCATCTCTTGCCGGGTCTTCACCGATGAGCTCGAGAATGGTCGCTACGGCCTCTTCGAATCTTTTCGCTTTTTCGCTCTCCATCTTCATCCCGTTTTTTCCTTAAAGTATAGCGATTTTTGGTTGAAAACGGGCCTAAGCCGCCCCTCTCTTCGGTTTTGAAAGAGTATGGGCCGCATATTTCTCAAAAAACAGTCCGATTCTCGCTTTTTGTAAAACGGGTCGCCGTCTCTTTTTCGTTTGCGAAGATTGAAAGAGGCTTTGTGGACTTATAATGTGACTTTGGGTAAAATATTGCACTATTACAACGAACACATTCAAAAAGGATCATGGATTTATGGAAGTCACTGCCAAGAAAACGGACAGCGCCAACGTCAGCGTCGAGGCCAGGATTGCAAAGAGCGATATCGACAGAAAGGTTGAAAAGATCGCCAAAGATGCGGCTAAACAGATGAAGATAGACGGGTTCCGCCCGGGAAAAGCGCCCGTTTCGGTCGTTAAAAAGCGTCTCGGTGAGCGCCTGGTGCAGGATGCGGAGGCGGAAGCGCTGCGCGAAGTTCTAAATACCGCCAGTAAGGAGCTGGAACTAGATGCCGACAAGATCATAGGAGAGCCTGCGGTAACGAAGTTTGACCGCGGAGATGAAGAGATCGAAGTGGAGCTCAAGCTCAGCCTGCGCCCGGAATTCGAGATCGAGGGGGTTGAAGAGCTGGTTCCGGAGGTCAAGACTCCGAGAGTCACAAAAAAAGAGGTCGAAGAGCGGATAAAAGAGCTCGCGGAGGCGCAGGCGCCGTTCGAGTCGATCGAAGAGGATCGCGGACTCGAAGAGGGCGATATGGCGGTTTTCGACTTCGAAGGGTTCCTGGACGGCGAGCCGTTCGAGGGGGGCAAGGCCGAAAACTTCGAGCTGCGCATAGGCAGCAACCAGTTCATTCCCGGCTTCGAAGAGCAGATGAAGGGCATGAAAAAGGGCGAGTCCAGGCGAATAAAAGTGACATTCCCCGAAGATTACGGCAGCAAAAAGCTTGCCGGCAAAGAGGTGGAGTTCGATATACGCCTCCACGACATAAAGGCGAAGCAGCCGGTCGCGATAGATGACGAGCTTGCAAAAAAACTTCTCCCCGGAGACGAGAATGCGACGCTCGAAAAACTGGAAAAAGAGGTCAAAGAGCAGATAAGAAGCGAAAAGCTGAGCAAAATCTATAACGAGGAGCTCAAACCGAAACTTGTAGAAGCTCTCGTCGAGAAGTTCACTTTCGATCTGCCCGAGAGTGTCGTGGAGCAGGAGATAGAGATGTTGTTGCGCAACAGAGTACAGCAGATGAGCGAAGAGGAGCTCGAAGAGCTGCGCAAAGACGAGCAGAAGGTGAAAGAGCTGCGTGAATCACTTCGTGAAGATGCCGCCAAAAGCGTACGTGCCACGTTTATTGTAGATGCGCTCGCGCGCAAGGAGGGCGTGGACGTAAGCGAACAGGAGATGATGCAGACCATCTACTACGAGGCGATGAGTATGGGGCAGGATCCGCAGCAGACCTTTGAGTACTACCGGAAGCAGAACCTCCTGCCGGCCATCAAGATGGCGATGATCGAAGACAGGCTTTTGACGAAGCTGCTCAACGACAAGAACGAAAAAAGCAAAGAAGAGACCAAAGAAAAAGAAGAAGTATGAGCTACATACCGTTTGTAATCGAAAAGAGCGGACGCGGCGAGCGTTCGTACGACATATATTCGAGGCTTCTGAAAGACCGTATCATCATGCTGAGCGGGCCTATAGACGATGCGGTCGCATCCTCTATCGTGGCGCAGCTGCTCTTTTTGGAGGCGGAGGACCCGGATAAAGATATCTATCTCTATATCAACTCGCCGGGCGGAGTTATCACCAGCGGTTTTAGTATATACGATACGATGAACTACATAAAGCCCGATATCGTGACTATTTGTATAGGCCAGGCCGCATCGATGGGGGCCTTTCTTCTATGCTGCGGGACCGAAGGGAAGCGCTATGCGCTTCCCAGTTCACGCATAATGATACACCAGCCGCTGGGCGGGGCCCAGGGGCAGGCGACCGATATAGAGATTCAGGCGAAAGAGATTTTGCGCCTCAAGAAGTATCTAAACAAGATAATGTCCGAAAGGACCGGCAAGACTATCCGAACAATCGAAAAAGATACTGAGCGCGATTTTTTCCTGAGTGCCGAAGAGGCGAAAGAGTACGGGCTGATCGACCGGGTGCTGGAACGCAGCTTCAAATAGGGCGTAGCAATGAGCATGGAGAGAGAGCACTTTCGGGCAAAAAAGCTGAATGAGCCGACAAGCGAGTTGGAGAACTATGCACGCGAAGTCATGGAGGAGATGGTGCGCCAGAGCATACCGCCGACTCCGTCGAACTTCGATGCATATTTCGACAAACTGCTCGACAACAAGCCGCCGGCTTTCAGAAAACGGATTCTCCATCTACTCGAACTCGAAGATGCCGGTGACGAGGAGCACCAGGGGGTTTTGGAGCAGTACCTGAAGGATGCCTTTTCGAATGTCAAAAAGTTCCTGCAGCATATAAATCTTCTCTATAAAAACCTCAGGCATCTCGAGGCTCTTATAGAGAAGCGCCGATTCGAGGTGGAGGCTATCGCCGATAAAGGTGCGCTCGATACACTGCTCGAATCTACCAAAAAAGATATCCTGACGATGGGCAGGATTTTGAAAAAAGAGGCTACCGAGCTAAAAGAGACTTACGAAGCGACAAGCGAGCTTGTGCACGAGGTTCAGGACCACGCGATACATGACGAAAAATATGGTGTCTACAAAAAGAACTATCTGCTCAAAAAGCTGAAACAGGAAGAGAAGCTCATAAAAGAGTTCAGGCACGAGAGTACCGTAATGATGGTTCGCGCCAACGATGAGGTTCTTTCACAGGTCGGCAGTACAAAGGTGCGACACCTCGTTTTGAGGACGATCGCGAGACTTCTTCTTAAAACCTCCAGGCGAAGCGATCTGATAGCCCACTACGACGACGGCATATTTGCGATACTGATGCGCCATACATCTTTGCAGAATGCGAAGATGGCTTCGGAGCGCCTCAAGGATCTGGTGGGTAACACCAACTTCTTCGTAGGCGACCAGGAGATCATGCTCGATGTAGAGATAGGGATAGCGAGGGTGGATCTCGACCGCTCTACCGAGCAGACGATCGTCTGCGCTCTCGAAGGGCTGGATATCGCGAAAAAGACAGGGGAGGCTTGCGGAGTCTGCCCCCAGGATATAGAGATATAGATGAAGTTGCCGATTCTTGTCTATCCGGACAGGCGTCTGAAGCAGCAGAGCCGTCCGGTCACCGAATTTGACGAGTCGCTTCACAAGCTGCTCGACGATATGTACGAGACGATGATGGCCAGCAACGGCATAGGGCTTGCGGCCATCCAGGTAGGCGTGCCTCTTCGTGCACTGCTTATAAACCTTCCCGACGAGGAGGGGAATCAGCACAAAGAGAACCTGATAGAGGTTATAAACCCGGTCATACTCGAAAAGAGAGGGAGCACGACATACACCGAAGGGTGTCTAAGCGTTCCGGAATACTACGACGATGTAGAGCGCGCCGAGTGGATAAGGGTCGAGTTCTATACGCGCGATGCGCAGCGCAAAGAGATAGAGACGGACGGCCTGCTTGCCATTGCCTTCCAGCACGAGATGGATCACCTCGACGGCCATCTGTTTATAGAGAAGCTCTCTTTTTTGAAGCGAAAAAAGTTCGAAAAAGAGTGGAAAAAGAAGCTGAAGGAAAAGAAGTAGCTTGAAAAATCTTCTGGCAGCTACGTTGGAGGAGCTCGAAGCAAGACCGGTGGATGTGGAGGCGACGTTTACCAAAGGTCTTCCGGCTTTCGGTATAGTCGGCTTGGCCGGAAGCTCCATACAGGAGTCGAAGGAGAGGGTCAAGTCGGCCCTTTTGACAAACGGATTTTCGTTTCCTCCCCTGCGAATCACCGTCAACCTCTCTCCGAGCGATATAAACAAATCGGGAAGCCACTTCGATCTGGCCATAGCTTTGGCCATAGCACTGCAGGATGAAGAGGTGTCGATGGAGGGGATATACGTTTTCGGTGAGCTTGGGCTTGACGGGAAGGTTAAAGATACAAGGTCCATTTTTCCGATACTCCTCTCTTTGAAAAACAGGGGTGAGCTGGAGCGGGCCATAGTGCCGAAAGAGTCGCTGGAGGCCCTTTCTCTGATTCCCGACACCGTTTTTCTGGGTGTGGATTCGCTATCGGAAGCGATCGCCCTGTGCAAAGGGGAGAGCACCGGGGTGAAGGTCGAATCTGCGCCGATAGAGGGGGAGACTCTTGCTGTGGGCGAAGAGAGCTTCTGGTTTAGAAGGGAGTATCCTGAAGATTTTCGGGAGGTAAAAGGGCAGGAGACCGCCAAACGGGCTGCACTCATAGCGGCTGCCGGAATGCACAACATCCTGATGGAGGGGAGCCCCGGGTGCGGCAAGAGCATGATAGCCAAAAGGCTGCGCTACATCCTGCCGCCGATGAGTCTTGAAGAGATTCTTCATCACAACCAGTATGCGCTGCTGGGAGGCGAAGAGCCCTCTTTTGAGCCCGTCAGACCATTCAGGAGTCCCCACCACAGTGCCAGCAAGCCTTCGATATTCGGAGGGGGTACCTCCAATGCCAGAATAGGAGAGGTGGCGCTCGCCAACGGCGGGATTCTCTTTTTCGACGAGTTTCCGCACTTTTCAAAGTCTGTCCTCGAGGCGCTGAGGGAGCCGCTGCAGGATCATAAAGTGCTTATCTCGCGCGTCAATAGCAAAGTGGAGTACAGGACCAGCTTTCTCTTCGCAGCTGCCCAAAACCCGTGCCCCTGCGGGAACCTTTTGAGCACCGTCCACCCGTGCCGCTGCAACGAGCTGGAGATAAAGCGCTACAAGCAGCGCCTTTCCGATCCGCTTCTGGACCGCATCGAGATATATGTGACGATGCAGGAGAGCGAGCCCGATGCGAAACCGTCCGTAGATTCGGCGCAGATGCATGAGCGGGTTTTGGCCGCTTTCGTAATGCAGAAGGGGCGCGGCCAGAAGAGGCTCAACGGTAAGCTCGACGAAAAGGATATAGAGGAGTACTGCATACTTGAGCCGAAGGCGGAGGAGATTCTGCAAAAGGCGGTACAGAGTTTCGGCCTCAGCCACAGAGGGGTAGGCAACGCCAAAAAAGTTGCACGTACGATAGCCGATCTGGATGGAAGCGAAACGATAGGGCGAAGCCACATACTGGAGGCTCTGAGCCTCAGACGAAGGGCTTAGTTCCATGCGTTTTGCAGCCGTTGCGCCCACTCTCTTTATGCTTCCCCTTTTCGCTCTCGAAATTGTAGACAGACCCATTCTTTTCGGCTCTGATCGTATAGAGCTTACCAAAGAGTATATCAGGGAGCATTACGCCGTAGCAAAAGATGATATATCGATCGTTCCGAAGATCATAGTCGTCCACTATACCGCGATAGACGATCTGAAACGCTCTTTCGAAGCCTTCTACCCTCAAAGGCTCCCCGGCCATCGCGACGATATAGCGCGAGCCTCCGCGCTAAATGTCTCGGCACACTTTCTGGTCGACCGCGACGGTACGGTATACAGGCTTATGGAGGAGACGACGATGGCGAGGCATGTCATAGGGCTGAACCTCTTTGCGATAGGCATAGAGAATGCAGGGGGAGCGGACGGCAGAGATGACTTGACCGAAGCGCAGCTTAAAGCGAATATCGAACTTGTCGGCTATCTTGCGGCGAAATATCCGACCATAGAGTACCTTATAGGCCATTACGAGTATCGAAACTTCGAAAAGAGCAGGCTCTGGCTCGAAAGAGACACAGGCTACCGCACAACCAAAAAGGACCCGGGTAAGCGCTTTATGGAGCGGCTTCGCAAAGCTCTGCCCGGACTAAAAAGCAGACCATGATCGATTCACCGCTTCTCTACCTTCTAAGCATCGCGGCGATAGCCGCACTTTTCGGCATAGCCGAGAGGCATGCGAGAACGAGCCGCTACTTCACATATCTGCCTGCCGTGGTCTTGATCTACGCGGCGGCGATGGTAGCGTCGCAGGCCGGGTTGTGGCAGCGGAGCGAGGTTATCGATTCGGTTTACAAGATTGCTAAAAACAATCTGCTTCCGGCCATGCTCTTTCTGATGCTTCTGCAACTGGATATGGGGCGTTTTGCAAAGCTGGGCAGATCGATGCTGATCGCATATGCGGTAGCGACTCTCTCGATAGCGGCGGCTTTTGTTGTCGTTTTTGCGCTCTTCGGTTTCGGCGAGAGGGAGGCCTCGATGTTTGCCGCGCTCTGCGGAAGCTGGATGGGCGGTACGGCAAACATGGTAGCCGTAGGCGGTGCGATGAATGTCGACGAGATGATGATGGGCTACGCTCTGGCGGTCGATGCGGTCTGTTATACGTTCTGGGTGATACTGCTTCTGGCTATGGTACGTTTTGCGCCGCTTTTCGGTAGGTGGAGCGGTGCGCCCGGTAGTGAAGAGAGCGAGGCAGGCATCGGGTGTGCCTGCACCATAGGCCCGAAGCGATACTGGCTCCTGCTCGGTATATCTTTTGCGGTCGCGCTCGTTTCTCAATTTGCGGCAGAACGGCTCGGCGGGCTCGAGACTACGACATGGATAGTTCTCATCGCCACACTTATGGGTGTCGCGGCATCTTTTACCCCGCTTTCGCGTCTGAACGGTTCGAGCGATCTTGCATCGACGATGCTTTTGCTTCTGGTGGCGCTCATAGGTTCGAGGGCCGAATTCGCCGAGTTTGGCAGCATACCTCTCTATATCGCCGCGGGGTTTGCGATACTGGCTATCCATGCCGCCGCTCTCGTAGCGGCCGCAAAGATTTTCAGGTTGGACCTTTTCAGCATTGCCGTCGCCTCCTTGGCCAACATAGGGGGTGTGGCCTCCGCCCCGATACTGGCCGCGGCCTACGACAGGGCGCTGATAGGAGTTGCCGTACTCATGGCGGTTATGGGTTATCTGGTGGGAACTTTCGGCGGATTGGCCGTGGGCTATGCTTTGATGGCGGCGGCATAGTGAGAGGCGGGGCCGGTCTGTGCAGATAACCGATTTCAGGCTTTCATATGTTTCGGTGCCGCTCGAAAAGCCGTTTGTTACATCGCTGAGGCGTGTGACAGCCGCCAAAGCCGTAAGGGTAGAGATTGTTGACAAAGAGGGTTTTTGCGGTATAGGAGAGGCTCCGTCTACGGAAGCCATAACCGGAGAGGGGGCGAAGGAGATCGAAGATTCCATAATGGGCAAGATAGCTCCGATCTTTTCAAACCGCCGCTTCGACTCTCCGGCATCCGCTCTGCAGAGGCTCCACTCCTGCAGTGCAGGCAGCAGCGCAAAGGCGGCGGTCGATATGGCGCTATACGATCTTTGGATGAAAAAAGATCCGTCTCAAACGGAAATTTTCGGAGCCGAAGAGATAGAGATCAAAACCTGCATAACCGTATCTCTCGGTAGCGTGGAAGATATGGCGCAAAATGCGGCCGACGCGGTACGCAGAGGCTGTGGGGTCTTGAAAGTGAAGCTGGGCGGCAGGGATGGAATGGA
>WGAW01000193.1 GCA_015494675.1 Hydrogenimonas sp.
AACGCTGAGTTCTCCTCAGCGGAGGGCTCACGCGCAGATAAACCGCGCTCTTTTGCTCCTTAATACGTTTCAACGGCAAAGCCGTCGAAACTACGCTAACGCTGAGTTCTCCTCAGCGGAGGGCTCACGCGCAGATAAACCGCGCTCCTTTGCCGACTTGACATCTTCTCTGCCGGTCAGCAGGGTCAAACCCTCTGCAGAGGCCGGCAATGCCGTAAGGTTCAATAGGTTTCGTTGCCGCTTACCTGCTGCCGAAAACCGGTCTAACCGGCATCGGACGAACCTGAGGCCAAAACCGAAAGAGTCCGATAGCCGAAGTCTGAGGCGTAAATTCAACGCGCTGCTCGCTACGCACTCAAAACCGCTTTGCGGTTTTGCACTAAACAAACCCAAGATATTTTTGGAATTTGCCCCCGAATTAGGTTTGGCGAGCCAGTGCCAAACCGACCCTTGCATAAACAGTGCGATTTATGCAAAACTCCTTCACATAGATGGAAAAGGGGATGGAATTATATATTAAGCCAACTTACAGCTTACTTATATCTATAGGTTATCCTACCCTTGTCCAGGCTGTAAGGAGTCAGCTCAACCTTCACTCTGTCTCCGGGCAGAATCCTGATGTAGTGCATTCGCATCTTGCCGGCTATATGGCACAAAACCACATGCCCGTTATCAAGCTCCACACGAAACATCGCGTTAGGGAGTGCTTCGATCACCTTCCCGTCAATTTCGATCACATCATCTTTTGCCATTTTTCCTCCTTCTGTTACCGGGATACTCTAAGGTTTTGAGAGTATCTCCGCGCTGTTTCCGACTATAGCCACCGTATGTTCGTAATGGCTCCCTCGAAGTCCGTCTTCACACACTACCGACCATTTATCGTCCAGTATTTTTGGGGTTCCGTTCTTTTGGCAGATCATCGGCTCGAGACAGAAGACCATACCGTTTTTTATTTTCGGTCCGCTCTTTGGTGAGCCGTGTTCGAGATAGTTCGGTATTTCGGGCTCTTCATGAGGCTTCCGCCCGATTCCGTGGCCGCAGAAGTTCAATAGGGGTGTGAATCCTCTCGAACGGATGAACTTTTCGAGTTCGAGACTCAACTCCTTGAATCTCATACCCGGTCTTATGATATCTATAGCGTGATAGAGTGCATCTTTCGCGCATGCTATGAGACGTTCATCCTCTTCACTAATCTTTCCGACAGGAATAGTCACGGCGGCATCGCCATACCAACCTTCCAGTTCGGTGCCTATGTCGAGACCGAGAATGTCGCCCTCTTTCACTACGGTATCGTCGGGAATTCCGTGGATTATAACTTCGTTCAAAGAGGTGCAGACAGCTGCGGGAAAGCCGTATAGCCCCTTGAATGAAGGTTTTGCACCCTTCGAGCGCAGAAACTCTTCACCCATTGCGTCTATCTCTTTGAGTGTCATGCCCGGCTTGACGCTCTCTTTCAGAAACTCGAGCGTCTCCCCGACGATCCTGTTCGCACGCCTGAGCTTCTCTATCTCGGCGGGCTTTCGGATCGGTATCGACATCTACAGCCCTACCGCACTGAGCGTCTCGTATTTGCTCATATAGATCTGAGCTTCGATCTTTCTCATAGTGTCGAGTGCGACCTGAACCACGATGAGTACCGCTGTACCTCCGAAATAGAACGGTACGCCCATGCTTTTGACCAGTATCCACGGCAGCGTAGATATCAGTGCCAAGTAGATCGCTCCCCAGAATGTAAGCCTGCTCGCCACTTCATTGAGAAACTCCGCAGTGTGCTCGCCCGGCCTTACACCCGGAATAAATCCCCCCTGACGCTTCAGGTTCTCCGCGATATCTTTTGCGTTGAATACTATCGATGCATAGAAGTATGCGAAAAATATGACAAATATGAACATGAGAAAGTTAAAGGTATAGCTGTTCGGATTCAGAAAATCGGAGATCTTCTGAACTATCGGATTCGTCGAAGCCTGCAGTATCGTAGAGGGGAACATCAGTATCGCCGATGCGAATATCGGCGGGATGACACCGCTGAGATTGACCTTGATCGGTATATAGTTCATCACCCGCTTTTTCTGGTTCTGCATCATCACTTTTCTAGAATAGCTGACAGGTATGCGTCTCTCTCCAAGCTCGACATATATGATAAAACCGACCGTAAGCAGTATTATTACAAGTATCGCCAGCACGACGAGGAAGTTCAGCTCTCCGGTATTTACGAGGTTGATTGTTCCGCCTATTGCGCTGGGGATGGAAGAGACGATTCCGGCAAAAATGATAAGCGAGATTCCGTTGCCCACACCGCGCTGCGTTATCTGTTCTCCTATCCACATCAGCAGCATCGTTCCCGTCAGCATCGAAAATGCGGCGATTACCACGAAAGTAGTAGTGTCGATCATTATCGCGCTCTCACCGCCCCTTCCCGTAAGACTCTGAAGACCTATCGCGACACCGACCGCCTGAACAAGCGTAATACCTATGGTGGCGTAGCGGATGATCTGCATATATTTGGTCATCCCGTCACGCTCTTTCTTCATTTTGCCCAATTCGGGAAATGTAGCTGCAAGAAGTTCCATGATGATCGATGCGGTGATGTACGGCATGATACCGAGAGAGATGATACTAAGACGGCTTATGGCATTGCCGCTGAACATGTTGAACATACCTAGGGCATTGGAGGAGTTTGAATCAAAGAACTCTTTGATAACATCGACGTTTACACCGGGCACCGGCACATATGCCAGTATCCGGTATGCCAGCAAAAATCCCAGTGTGATCAGGATCTTATTGACCAATGATCTAGTCATTGCTATTTTCCGCTGGTGGTAATGTGCTCGTCTTTAATTTTCGCGGCGAGCTCTTTTGCACCCTTGCCGATCAATTTAACGCGCTTATGTTTGCCTTTGATTGAGTGGACCGTCAAAAGCGTCTCCATCGTTATCTCGTTCAACTCCGCTATCGCGGGAACTCTTTCGATGTTGATAACATACGGCTTTTCGACGCGGGATCTGAATCCGACTTTGGGCAGACGTCGCTGGATAGGCTGCTGCCCACCCTCGAATCCGCGCTTCCTTTTATAGCCTGTTCTCGATTTCTGACCTTTGTTACCGCGGGTAGCCGTTTTTCCCATTCCGCTCCCCTGGCCACGTCCGACACGCTTGGATCCCTTTGTGCTTCCCGGCGCTTTGGTTAGATTGTGAAGTGACATCGCTTATCCTTTGATTCGGCTCAGCGCTTCTACGGTAGCGCGAACCAGGTTGTTCGGGTTGTTTGAGCCCAGTGATTTTGTCAGGATATCTTTGATACCCGCAAGTTCGATTACCGGTCTTGCGGCACCACCGGCAATGACTCCCGTACCTTCACTGGCCGGTTTGAGTATGATTCGGCTCGCATTGTATTTGTGCTCTATGTCGTGTGCGATCGTCGAGCCCTTTATATTGACCTTTACAAGATTCTTGAACGCTTCGTCTATTCCTTTACGAATAGCATCGGGGACCTCTTTGGCCTTACCCATTCCGAAACCGACGGTACCGTTGCGGTCTCCCACAACTACGAGTGCCGTAAATCTGAACCTGCGGCCACCTTTTACAACTTTGGTCACCCGGCCGATATTGACGATAACCTCTTCGAAATCTTCTCTATTGATATTTTCCATTTCTATTACCTTTAGACCTGTATTCCGTTTTCACGCAACGCTTCGGCAAAAGCGGCTACGACACCGTGGTAGATATAGCCGTTGCGATCGAATACCGCTTTCTCTATGCCTTTCTCTTTCATTGCCTCGGCAACCGCCGCCGCAACTTTGGTCGCAGCCTCTTTGTTGGCCTTCAGACCCATTTTGCATCCGTCGGCAGCCGCCAGCGTGACGCCTGCGGTATCGTCGATCACTTGAGCATATATATGTTTGTTTGAGCGGAACACGGTAACGCGCGGCTTCTCGGCGGTTCCGAAAATCTTGCCGCGAACACGGGCTTTGCGCTTCGCGCGCTGTGCATTTTTCTTCATGAGTAGTGTTCTATTCATCTTAAACCCTTATTTACCTGTTTTACCGGCTTTGCGGAGAATCACTTCATCCACATACTTGACACCCTTGCCCTTGTAAGGCTCCGGCGGTCTGAACGCACGGATCTCCGCCGCAACCTGGCCGACCCTCTGTTTGTCCTGTCCTTTTACAATGACGATATTCTTCTCTACCGCCACATCGATCCCTTCGGGAATCTCGTAGTTGACAGGGTGTGAGAAGCCGAGCTGAAGTTCGAGTACTTTACCTTTTACCGCGGCACGGTATCCGACTCCGTTGATTTCGAGCCTCTTTTCAAACCCCTGTGTCAGGCCGGTTATGATGTTTTGCGTCAGTGCACGGTATGTACCCCAGAACGCACTGCTGGCCTTGTCTTCACCTTTTCGGTGAAATATAACTTTATTGTCGGCGATCTCGACCTCTACACGGCCGTATGTATCGAGACGTTTGGTATCTTTTCCTTTGGAAACGACAACTTCTGTACCCTCGACCTTAACCTCTACGCCGGCCGGGATATCAATCGGTTTCTTTCCTATACGTGACATTTTATTTCCTTACCAGATGCTACATAGAACTTCGCCGCCGATTCCGCGCTTGTACGCTTCATCGTTGGCGAGAACGCCCTGAGATGTACTCACGACAATAGTGCCGTACCCGTTCTTGAACCGCTTTATCTCCTCTTTTCCCTTGTAGACACGGCGGCCCGGTTTTGATATACGCTTGACTTCGTTTATAACGCTTCTGCCTTCGTCGTCGTACTTCAGCACTACGTTGATAGACTTTTTGCCATCGTTCTCGACCACTTTGTAGCTTTCGATGTACCCTTTTTCCTGCAATATCTTCATTATCGCTTCGACGATTTTCGAATATAGAAGCGTTGTAACTTCCAGTCTTCGCATTGATGCGTTTCTAATGCGTGTCAATGAGTCTGCAATTAGATCGTTCACCATTGCCATCTCCTTACCAGCTTGATTTTTTGACGCCAGGAAGAAGACCTTCGCTAGCCATTTTGCGCAGACATATTCGGCATATACCGAAATCTCTGTACACTGAGTGCGGTCGGCCGCAGATACTGCAGCGCGTATAGGCACGGACTTTAAACTTCGGTTTTCGCTGCTGCTTGGCAATCATCGATTTTTTAGCCATTTTGTCGTCCTTTCGCAAAAGGCATGCCGAGCTTTTCGAGAAGCGCGAATGCCGCTTTGTCGTTATCGGTAGTCGTAACTATTGTGATGTTCATTCCGTGGGTTTTGATAATGTTGTCGTACTCCACTTCCGGGAACATCAGCTGCTCTTCGAGGCCGAAATTGTAGTTTCCGCGCCCGTCGAAGCCGTTTCTTGACACCCCTCGAAAGTCCTTGACCCTCGGGAGGGCTATAGAGATCAGCTTGTCGAGGAAGTTGTACATCATCTTGCCTCTTAGCGTAACCTTAACGCCGACAGGCATCCCTTCACGCACCTTGAACCCGGCTACAGACTTTCTGGCAGGAACGATAACCGCTTTCTGTCCAGCGATAATTGTAATCGTATCGGCGATGTTCTGAACCACTTTGGTATCTTTGGCATCGCTACCGCAGCCTACACTGATGACGATCTTCTCTATCGCCGGAATCAACATCGGATTCTCGATTCCGAGCTCCTCTTTAAGCGCAGGCTTTATCTCTTCATATCTCTCTTTCAGTCTAAGCATATCATGCACCTTCCACTTTTCGTACGTTGGAGATGTGAATAGGCATCTCTTTGTTCACGAATCCGCCTTCGGGGTTCTTTTCGCTTGGCTTTACCGCCTTTTTCGCGATCTTACATCCGGCAACTATGACCGCATCTTTGGCGGGCAGCACACGTAGTACCTCCGCACGTTTGCCCTTATCGTCCCCGGCGATGATCTCTACGGTATCACCCTTTTTTATCTTGAATTTCTTAGCCATTACAGAACCTCCGGAGCGAGAGATACGATCTTCATGAAGTTGGCATAGCGTACTTCGCGGCTGACCGGTCCGAATATACGCGTACCGATCGGCTCTTTTTTCGCATCGAGAATTACGGCCGCGTTGTCATCGAAACGGATAAGGGATCCGTTTTCACGCTGTATCTCTTTTTTAGTTCGTACCACTACCGCTTTGACAACCTGCCCTTTTTTGACCTTGCCGTTGGGAAGCGCCTTTTTGACCGAGGCTACGATCACGTCGCCCACGCTTGCGTATCTGCGCTTGCTTCCGCCCAGCACCTTTATACACATGATCTCTTTCGCGCCGCTGTTGTCGGCGACATTCAGTCTTGTGAAACTTTGAATCATGATCCGACTCCTGAGCTAACGATCTCTTTGAGGCGGAATGATTTGGTTTTAGAAAGCGGTCTGCACTCGATCGCCGTAACCACATCACCCACTTTTGTCTGGTTCTTCTCGTCGTGTACGAGATATTTTTTGAATCTTTTGACCGTCTTGTGGTATCTGGGGTGCATAACGCGTCGCTCTACCAGAACGGTCGCAGTCTTGTCACCCGCTTTCTTCACAACGGTTCCCTGAATTATACGTTTATGAGACGCCATTTTTAATCCTTATGCATTCTTCTGCGCACTGATGGCAGTTTTGATGCGAGCGATATCTTTGCGAACCGCACGGATCTCGTTGGGGTTCGTCAGCTGCATCGTCTTTAGTTTGAGCCTAAGCTCAAACAGCTCCATCTTCTTCTCTTTCAACATCCCTTCAAGCTCTTTCACGCTCTTGTCTTGAATCTCAGTATATTTCATTGCTTGCCTCTTGCGTTACTATTTTTGTTTTGAAAGGGAGTTTATGCATCGCGAGCGTAAGCGCTTCGCGAGCCAGTTTATCTTCTACACCGGCCATCTCGTATATGATGCGCCCGGGCTTTATATTCATCACCCACTTGTCGACAGAGCCCTTACCTTTACCCATCCTCGTCTCGAGGGGCTTGGCGGTCAGTGGCTTGTCCGGGAACACGCGGATCCATACCTTACCGGTACGCTTTACGTGACGTGTCATCGCGACACGGGCAGCCTCTATCTGACGGCTGTCTATACGTCCGGCTTCGGTGGCTTTGATGCCGATGTTTCCGAATGCCAGCTTGTTACCGCGATACGCCTTGCCGCGGTTTCTCCCTTTCTGCTGTTTTCTATATTTTGTTCTTTTTGGCATCAACATGATCAACTCCTTCCGCGGCGCGGTGCACGTCGTCCGCGCTTCTCTTCTGCAGGTTCGGGCTGAATACCTTTTTGCAGAACTTCACCTTTGAAGATCCACACCTTCACCCCGATTATTCCGTATGTGGTGTATGCCTGTGCGAAGCCGTAGTCAATCTTCGCCCTGAGCGTATGAAGAGGTACGCGCCCCTCAAGATACCACTCGGTTCGCGCCATTTCGGCTCCGCCGAGACGGCCCGCTACCTGCACCTTGATCCCTTTGGCTCCGGCTTTCTGCGCCGCCTGGATAACCTTTTTCATGGCGCGTCGGAAAGCGACTCGGCGCTCAAGCTGCGTAGCGATGTTTTCGGCTGCGAGCTGTGCGGAGGCCTGGGGTCGCTTCTCTTCACGAATGTTCAGAGCCACCGGCTTTTGAACCATGTTCTGAAGGCGCGTTTTGAGCTTCTCTATGTCGGCACCCTTTTTACCGATGATGATACCGGGGCGAGCCGCGACTATCGTTACACGCAGACGCTTTGCCGTACGCTCGATGATGATATCAGCCACACCCGCATAGTAGAGCTCTTTCTTGAGGAATTTCCTTATCTTGTCATCCTCGGCGACAAATGCAGGTACACGCTGCCAGTTCGGATACCAGCGCGATGACCAGTTACGGTTGATTCCAAGACGCAAACCGATCGGATTGACTTTCTGACCCATTACTTATCCTTCGCTTCCGTGACTTCGACAATCACGTGAGATGTTGGTTTCATGATTCGTGACGCACGGCCGCGTGCACGCGGTTTCCATCGCTTGAGAACCGGCCCCTTGTCTATACGGCACGAAGAGATAACTACCTCTTCCGGCTCGTATCCTCCGTTCGCGACTGCCGAGGCGATCACTTTCGAGATGATCTTTGCCGCCTTGTTAGGCATAAATTCCAGGCTTGCCAGCGCAAGCTCGGCATTCATTCCCTGCACTTCGCGTGCGATGAGGCGGGCTTTCGTCGGGCTGAGGCGTATGAATTTAAGTGTTGCTCTGCTCATCTTCTACCCCTTACTTCCCGATCTTTTTCTGTACAGAGCCCTTGTGGCCTCTGAACGTACGTGTCGGCGCAAACTCGCCGAGCTTGTATCCGACATGGTTCTCCGTAATATATACGGGAACGAACTGACGTCCGTTGTGGACATTGATGGTCAAACCGATCATCTCCGGGAAGATGGTGCTTCGGCGTGACCATGTCTTTATCGGTTTGGTATCACCGGTCTCTTTCGCCTTGAGCACCTTCTTCATCAGGTGCTCGTCGATAAAAGGACCCTTTTTGATAGATCTTGCCATTACTTACCCTCTTATTTCTTTTTGCGTCGTGAAATGATAAGTTTGTCACTAGCTTTCTTACGACGAGTTTTAAAGCCTTTAGTCGGCATACCCCAAGGTGTTACAGGATGACGTCCGGAGTTGGTCTTACCCTCACCACCGCCGTGCGGGTGGTCTACCGGGTTCATAGCGGAACCGCGGGTCTGGGGACGGATTCCGAGGTGTCGGCTTCTACCGGCCTTTCCTATGACGATGTTGGCGAACTCTTCGTTTCCAACGGTACCGACCGTCGCCATGCACTCGCCTAGAATTTTGCGCATCTCGGAGCTGGGAAGCCTTACGATGACATATTTGCCTTCGCGGCCCATGATCTGTGCATATCCGCCTGCACTACGAACGATCTGCCCCCCTTTTCCGGGCTTCATCTCTATGTTGTGAACAAGCGTACCGACGGGTATGTTTTTAAGCTTCATAGCGTTGCCCGGTTTGATGTCCAGACCCGACTCGGCCGCCTGCACCTTGTCACCCACTTTCAGGCCGCTCGGCTGGATAATGTAGCGCTTCTCGCCGTCGGCATAGTTGATGAGGCAGATACGGCAGTTTCTGTACGGATCGTACTCGATCGTCGCCACCGTTCCCTCTATGCCGAATTTGTTACGCTTGAAATCGATAATTCGGTAGAGCTTCTTCGCTCCCGCTTCCTTATGGCGCGACGTAATTCTTCCGCGATTGTTTCGTCCGGCCTTCGCGGGAAGCTTCTTAAGAAGCTTACGTACCGTCGGCTTGCTCGTGATATCCGCGCTGTCTACGACGCTCATATAGCGTCTGCTGGGAGTATACGGTTTATATGTTTTTATTGCCATCTTCTATTCCTTACGCACTCAAGCTCTCGATGTTTGCGCCTTCCGGCAGCTTCACATAGAACTTTTTAAAGTCTGCACGCTTTCCTTCTTTGCCTCGGAAACGCTTTACCTTACCGCTTTGGCGAAGCGAGTTCACCTTAACCGGATTTACTCCGAAATACTCTTTAAAGATCGCCTTGAGCTGGTTCTTCGTCACTTTCGGGGATGTCTGTACGACGATGACGCCCTCCTCCTGAAGACCGAGCGTCTTCTCTGTATAGAGTATAGATTTGATGTCTGTAATATCTGCCATCTTAGCCCTCTTTCGTCAGATTTTCCCAAACCGCTTTTTCGATGACAACCGCGCGGTACGCTGCTGCCAGATAGCCGTTGAGTTCATTCTCTTCGATCAAATAACAGTTCGGAAGATTTCTAAATGCCATATAGGTTTTGTCGTCGATCAAAGACTTGACCCAAAGAGCATCACGTTCGCCAAGCTTACCCATCATCGCAGCGGCATCTTTTGTCTTGCCGCTCGCGACCTCTATCGAGTCGACAATGTAAAGCTTTCCGTTGGCAGCCTTTTCGGCAAGAGCGTGCATTAGGGCGAGGCGTTTCTGCTTCTTGTTTACCTTCTGATTGTAGTTACGGTTCGCTTTCGGACCGAAAGCGGCACCACCGCCGACAAAGAGCGGCGAGCGTATGGAGCCTGCGCGCGCACCGCCGCGTCCTTTCTGTGCCCACGGCTTCTTGCCGCCGCCGCTTACCGCGGATCGGTTTTTGCTGTGAGCCGTATTGGAGCGCAAAGAGGCCTGATAGGCTTTTACATATATATATAGGTTGTGCGCACCGGCTTCGAGGAAGTTCGCCGGAACCTCCGCTTCACCGGCACGTTCGAGATTTTCGTTCAAAACTACTGCCGTACTCATTTGGAAATCCTTACTCGACCGATCGCTCCGTTAGGCCCCGGAACGGCACCCTTAACCACAAGAATCTTGTTCTCGGGATCGAACGATACGATCTCATTTTTTACTGTAACTTTTGTGTTTCCGTACTGTCCGGGCATCTTCTGGCCTGGTTGTACGCGTCCCGGCCATTCACAGTTACCTATGGAACCCGGGGCTCTATGAAAGCGTGAACCGTGGCTCTTCGGGCCGCCGGCAAAGTTCCAGCGTTTCATGACGCCGGAAAAACCTCGCCCCTTTGTTCTGAATGTCGTCTTCACCTTTTTGGCTTCGCTAAGAGGAGCGAGATCGAGATCACCCGCTTCGCTATTTGCCACTTTGAGTGTAGCGAACCTGTTGTATTCGCCGCTAAGGCCGTACTTCTTCTGCTGCCCCTCGATAGCCTTGTTGCGTTTTTTACCGCTCGCGTAGGCCACGATTGCACGGCCGTCTTCGCCGACTTCACAAACTTTTACATCCTGTACTTTGAGCAGCGTAACCGGAACACTGGGAACGCTGATTGTACGGCTCATGCCGATTTTCTCTACAATGAATTCCATCCGTTACCCCTTGTTACCCATAGATCGTACTTCGACGTCTACTTCCGGCGCAAGATCGAGCTTCATGAGCGAATCTATCGTATCAGGAGTCGCAGAGACGATATCTATCATACGTCCGTGCATTCTGATTTCGAACTGTTCGCGAGAATCTTTGTTTATGTGAGGTGATCTGAGCACCGTATAGCGCCGGATCTTTGTAGGCATTGGAATCGGGCCGCGAATTTCGGCACCTGTACGCTTGACTGCTTCAACGATTGCAGCAACTGACCGATCAAGCACACGATGATCGTACGCTTTTAGTTTTAGTCGAATTTTTTCCATAGGTTTTCCCTTAAAAGAACTTGTTGGCTACAAAAATCTGTTCCGCCAACGCTTTTTGGAGCAAAGATTATACTCAAAAGATTTTGTAAATTCAAGTTTTTTAGGGGTTTTTGTGCTATACTTCGTAAAATTTATTTCCTTATTGAAAGGAAATGAAAAAGCGGTCAGGATAGAGAGCATGAAGCAACTCGAAGCATTTTACGAGTCCACTCCGAAACCTGCGGGATTCATAGAGCGAAAAACGGAAATTCCCTCTCACACTATAAATCTCTACGGGGCTCCGAAAACCGGAAAGACATGGCTGGTTCTCAACTACCTGAGCAAAATTCCCAAAAAAAGATACCTCTATGTAGACTTGAGAGACCTTCGCATAGACAGAAGTTCTCTCGCACGGCAGATCGGCCTTTTTGTAAAGAGCAATGAAATAGAGACTCTCGTTATCGACCACTACGACGGATCTTTCGAGGTGCCTGAATGCAGACAGACGATACTGGTGACGGAGTCTGCATTCACAAAAAACCGTATGATGCCCCTTCTTGAGCTGCAACCGCTCGATTTCGAGGAGTACCTGGCATTTCAAAGGCGCCAGATAAATCTTGAACACTCATTTTCTTACTATCTTAGAACCGGTTCTCTGCCCTCGATGGCCGCGACTCCCGAATCTATCATCACCATCAGGCTACATGAAAACATTCGGGCCATATTCAGGTCGGACAACGAAATTCATCTCTTCAAATTTATCTCCCGCTACCAGGGAAAACCGCTTACGATTCACCAGGTCTATACCGGACTGAAAAAGGAGTACAGGATTTCGAAAGATTGGCTCTACAGAACAGTCAAGTCGTATGAAGAGCGTCGTATCATCTCGTGGCTGCCGAAATACGGGCAGCCCGGGGCGGCAAAAAGGCTGCTCTTTTACGACTTCGCAATGGCGGCATCTATGCACTTCGAAAAGTCACTGATGGGCCAGCTCTACAAGATAGCCGCCGCAAAATTGTCAAAAGAGAGAGACGAGATCTTCTATACCGACAAAATCGACTTTCTCGACCCTGCGACAAAAAGCGCTTTTATACTCTCTCCTTTTGCCAACCAGCAGAGCTCCGCCGCCAAAATTTCACGTCTTATAGACGAGATAGATTTATTCGATATTTCCGATATAACGGTGCTTACCATCGCCAACTCGTTCGAATTCATGTTTGAAAAGTGCCGGGTCAGGGCTATTCCGTTTTATGAGTGGATACTCCAGGATTGAGCGCCCAAAAGAGGCTTTTAGATACAATATCCCGATGTTAAGAGTCTCTCTGTTTTTCCTTCTTTTTTTTAAGTACGCAGTAGCCGGCGTAGATATTACGCCCAAAAAGATCTACCTGCTGCCCTACTGTGAGTATACTTTAGTCGAGGCCGACCGCTACACACTTGACGATATCAAAAAGATACCAGGTCCAAAATGGTCGAAAATTGGAAAAAATGCTCTGGCTCTCGGTTTCAAAACCGGTTCTGAGCTATGGCTCAGATGCACTCTTGAAAATCCGTCCGACAAGAAGTTGCGCCGGGTACTGGAGACCGACAATCCGCATACAGGATATGTTGCACTCTATATCGACGGCAAAAAGAGAGTTTTGGGCGCGCTGTTCAGGGGGACGGATATGCAAAATATCAACCCCCGTTTCGATATATTTTTCAATCCGAGAGAGATAAAGAGCCTCTTTTTGAAATTCTCGTCACCCATCTCCACTCTGACCGCCAAACC
>WGAW01000194.1 GCA_015494675.1 Hydrogenimonas sp.
ACACAGGGGTAAGCTAACGGGAATACTCAACGGCATAGATACTACCGTTTTCGACCCGATGAACGACCCCGTCATTGCGGCCCGTTACGGTGCGGGATGCCTTGACGGTAAGCAAATCTGCAAAGAGAGCCTCCTGAAAGAGATTGATATAGATAAATATGAACTACCTCTATTCATATTCATAGGCCGTTTTACGGAGCAGAAGGGGGTAGAGCTTATAATTGAGGCGGCAGGGGAACTGGCGAAGCGCCCGGCGCTATTTTCGATTCTTGGTGAGGGGGAGTCCCGCTACGCCGAGGAACTACAGCGGATATCGGAAAGGTACGAAAACTTCAACCTGCGGGTCGGTTACGACGAGGCTCTTTCGCATCGAATGTACGCCGCGGCCGACTTTCTGCTGATGCCCTCGCGTTTCGAGCCTTGCGGGCTCAACCAGATGATCGCAATGCGCTACGGTGCCGTTGCCGTCGTTCATGCGGTCGGAGGACTTCGCGACACGGTACACCCCGTCAACGCCGCACAGGATATCTGCGGCCTCGGACTCCTTTTCGACACTATGGAGCCCTCCGCACTGGTGGAGTGTGTGGATAGGGCGATCGCTCTGTATAAAAGAAGAACCGTACTCGAGCGGATCGTCGAGTTCAATATGGAGTGCGACTTCTCGATCGAGAGGTGTGCATCCCGTTACCTTGAGCTATACAGGAGGCTTCTGTGAGCAGGCTCGCGATAGATGCGGGGGGTACATGGCTTCGTTACGAAATAGTCGGAGAGAGGGAAGAGTGCGGCAGGGTCCCTTCGCGTGAAGTGCCGCTTTGGTCTTTCGTCTCATCACTGCTAAAAAGGTTCCCCGACATAGACGCGGCTGCGATCTCTTTCGCGGGTCAGGTGCACGAAGGGGTAATCCTTTCGGCTCCGAATATCGAGATCGACGAACCCGAAATCGAAAACCTGGCGGAGAGCGCCTTCGGTATACCGCTAAAGATAGAGAACGACCTCAACTGTGCGGCTCTGGCCGAGTCGGTCTACTGGAACGAGAAGGATGTGACGGCCCTCTACTCCGGTACCGGTCTGGGGTGCGGAATCGTAACCGGAGGAGAGATAGTGCACGGATGGCGGAGCCTCGCCGGCGAAATAGGACACATACCATACAAAAAGACGCCGTTTCGCTGCGGATGCGGAAAGGATAACTGCATAGAGCTCTACGCTTCCGGAAGCGGCATGGAAAAGTGGATGGAGTATATCGGTTGCGAGGGCAGACCGGACCTGCACGGACTTGCAGGTTCCGAAAAAGAGGAGTGCCGCAGGATCGCGGAGGGGTACATCGAAGCGATGCTTACGGCATCGGCGACAGCCGTTACGCTCTTCAATCCCAAAATCCTCGTTCTCGGCGGAGGCGTGATAGAGCACAATCCGGAGGTCGTAGATAGAGTCGAGAGAGAAATAGCGCGCTATGCGCTTGCCGAGAGCCTGAAAGGTCTGAAGATCGTGCGAAGCCGTATCGAGAACGCTTCGATGCAGGGTGCAAAGCTGCTGTTGGATACAATGACGACACTGATCGATTAGAGAGGGAGAGATATGAAGAGTGGACTGAAGATTCTTTTTTGTGCATCGGAGGCGGTTCCGTTCGCAAAAACGGGTGGGCTGGCCGATGTGGCCGGAGCGCTTCCGAAGGCTTTGAGCGGGCTCGGACACGAAGTCAAGGCGGTGCTGCCCAGATACTACGCGATAGACCGCTCCGGTCTGGAGCATCTGCCCGGAGCTCTCGGCGTTCCTATGGGCCCGATGGGGACACTCTGGGCAGGTATCTACAAAAGCGTTGTGCCGGGTAGCGGCGTGGAGGTCTATTTTGTCGATTACGAAGCCTTCTTCGGCCGCTCCGGACTCTATGCCGACGATAACGGCTTCAGCTACGACGACAACGACATAAGATTCATCTTCTTCAGCAAAGCCGCTTTCGAGCTTGCCCGCAAACTCGACTTCAGACCCGACATAATCCACTCCAACGACTGGCACACCGCGCTGCAGCCCGTTCTACTAAAGAGTAGATACGCTTTCGACGATCGATTCGAAGATGCGGCGACGATACTTACGATACACAATCTCCAGCATCAGGGACACTTTTCGAAAAGAGGCATAGATACGGCGGAAATCGGCTGGGAGCGCTTCAATCCGCACGAGTTCGAGGCTATGGACGGCATGAACCTCCTTAAAGGCGGCATAGCGAACGCGGATGCGATAACCACGGTAAGCAGAAAGTACGCCGCCGAAATTCAGACACCCGAATTCGGCTTCGGTCTCGACGGCCATATAAGGGCCCACTCGGCCCGACTCTTCGGCATACTCAACGGTGTAGACTACTCGGAGTGGAACCCCGCTACCGATCCGCACATAGCCGCAAACTACGACATAGGCGATATGTCTGGCAAGGCTCTGTGCAAAAGGGAGCTTCAGGAGCGTTTCGGACTGCCGAAAAGAGATGACGTTCCGCTCGTGGGGTTTGTCGGCCGTTTCGCCGAACAGAAGGGGATCGGCCTCATAGCCGGGGCGATCGAGGGGCTGATGCATCTGGATGCTCAGTTTGTGATGCTGGGAACCGGTGAAAAGTGGGCAGAGGGGTTCTTCGGCGATGTGGCGCGGCGCTACCCGGATCGCTTCGGCTGCCATGTCGGATACTCCGAAGAGCTGGCCCACAAGATAGAGGCGGGGTGCGACCTCTTTCTGATGCCCTCTCTCTTCGAGCCGTGCGGTCTCAACCAGATATACTCGCTTCGCTACGGCACCCTCCCCATAGTTCGCGCCACGGGCGGCCTCGACGATACGATAAGCAACTACGATCCGGCGACTGCGGAGGGCAACGGCTTCAAATTCCACGACGCCACGCACGATGCGCTATACCAGACCGTAAAGTGGGCGTGCGATACCTACCGTTACGAGCGTGACGCTTACAAAACGATGCAAAAGAGGGCTATGGAGGCCGAATTCGACTGGAGACACTCGGCCGCGGCTTATGAAGATGTCTATCTATGGGCGTACTACACGAAACGTTCGGCAAGGCACAGGTAACGATATGGGCGCCGTTTATTACGACATCACACGCTTCGGCGATCTCGACATATACCTATTTAAAGAGGGGACGCACGCGAGGCTGTACGAGAAGATGGGGTCGCATATCATGGAGCGTAACGGCAGGTCGGGTGTATACTTCGCCGTCTGGGCGCCGAACGCCGTCGAAGTAAGCGTCGTAGGCGACTTCAACTCCTACGACCCCTCCGCACATCCGCTCAGGATGCGCGCCGACGGATCGGGAATATGGGAGGGGTTCATAGAGGGGGCCGAAAAGGGACAGACCTACAAATACCGCATAGTCTCTTCGATCGGGGGACGAACTTTTGAAAAGGCGGACCCTTACGCGATATATGCCGAGAAGCCTCCCAACTCCGCCTCCCGTATCTGGAGCATAGAGGACTACGAGTGGCGTGACGATGCTTGGATGGAGCTAAGGAGCGGCAAAAACGGCCACGATAAACCGATAACCGTCTACGAAGTTCATCTGGGATCGTGGCGAAGAAGGGTTGAAGAGGGGAACCGTTATCTCACATATCTCGAAGCGGCCGAAGAGCTGGCCGACTACCTGAACGAGATGAACTACACCCACGTAGAGATCATGCCGATTACCGAATACCCGTTTGAAGGGTCGTGGGGATATCAGGTTACAGGCTACTTCGCGCCTACCGCCCGCTACGGAACGCCGCAGGAGTTCATGGCTTTCGTAGATACGATGCACAGGCACGGAATAGGGGTGATCATGGACTGGGTCCCTTCGCACTTCGTTACCGACGGCCACGGCCTCATAAATTTCGACGGAACCTGCCTCTATGAACATATGGACCCCCGCCTGGGGTACCACCCGGAGTGGAGCAGCGCCATATTCAACTACGGCCGCAACGAGGTCCGCGCATTTCTTATTTCAAGCGCCATGTACTGGCTCGAGAAGTATCATATAGACGGAATCAGGGTCGATGCCGTAGCTTCGATGCTCTACCTAGACTATGCGCGCAAAGAGGGGGAGTGGCTTCCGAACAGGTACGGCGGCAACGAGAACCTGGATGCGATAGCTTTTCTCAAACAGCTGAACGAAACCGTCTACGGCGCGTTCGAAGATATTCTTATGGTCGCGGAGGAGTCCACCGCCTACCCTATGGTGACCCGCCCTGTCTACTCGGGAGGGCTCGGCTTCGGCTTCAAGTGGAACATGGGGTGGATGCACGACACCCTTAAATACTTCAAGGTCGACCCTGTTTTCAGACTGCATCACCACAACCGGATAACCTTCAGTATGTGGTACGCTTTCGACGAAAACTTCATGCTGCCGCTAAGCCACGACGAAGTGGTGCATATGAAGGGCTCTCTGATAAACAAGATGCCGGGCGACGAGAATCTGAAATTCGCGAATCTTCGTGCGCTTCTGTCGTACATGACGGCACACCCGGGCAAGAAGCTGCTCTTCATGGGAGGGGAGTTCGGCCAGTGGAGCGAGTGGAACTACAAAGAGAGCCTGGAGTGGCACCTGTTGGAGAAACCGCGTCATGCCGGGCTGAAAAAGATGGTAAGTGATCTGAACGCACTCTACAAAACGAGGCCGGCTCTTCATCTTTACGACGAAAAACATGCCGGCTTCGAGTGGATAGATGCCGACGACGCCGCCAGAAATCTGCTCATTTTCGCCAGAAAAAGCGACATAGAAGAGGAGACGATACTCGTGGTGTGCAATTTTGCAGACACGGTACACAAAGGAGTGCGCATCGGAGTTCCGGTACCGGGCAGATGGAGAGAGATATTCTGCTCACAAAGCGGGGAGTACGGCGGCTGGGGGAGTTTAGGTAAAAAGAGTCTGCGGAGCGAAGAGGTCGAGTATCACGGTAGGAGCGAATCTATAGTGGTTGATCTTCAGGCTTTGAGCGTCACATTTTTCGAAATTGTGTAGATTTTTCCGCCGGTCGGTGCGGTAATAAAAGTTGCCTCCGTTTACCTTTTTGGGAGTATAATAATCGTATACAAGAAAAAGGAGAGGTTATGGGAAAATATACCGAGAAGCTCGAAGAGATAAAGAGGCTCATAGGGAGGTTGCAGAAAGAGGAGGCCGATCAGATATCGGCATTTCACGACTTCATGACCGCCGTGGAGAAGCCGGGCCGTCTCGATGCGAAGCATAAAGAGCTCATAAACGTGGCTCTCGCGGTAGCGGCACAGTGTGAGTGGTGCATAGCGCTGCATGTAAAAGGCGCTCTCGATGCCGGAGCGGACAGAAAAGAGATACTCGACGCCGCGATGCAGGCGGTTTTGATGCACGGCGGTCCCGCGCTCATGTATATGACGCCGGTAGTTGAGGCGCTGGACGAGTTTTCATCATGAACAAACTGCTCGCGGAGGAGATCTACTACTATATGGTGCTCGGTCGCAGGTTCGAATATGCGGCAAAAGAGCACTATATGACGGGAGATATATCGGGTTTTCTGCATCTGGACATCGGACAGGAGGCTTTGAGTGTAGGTGCGGTGAAGGCCTTTGAGAAGGGCGACCTATTCTCTACCTACAGAGAGCATGTAATGGCGATGGCAAGAGGCATGGAGCCGCGCGCCGTCATGGCTGAACTCTTCGGCAAAGTTACAGGTGTCAGCCGGGGAAAAGGGGGCTCGATGCACCTATTCGATCCGTCGCGCTTCTTCTACGGCGGCGACGCCATAGTCGGCGGGCAGATACCCAATGCCGTCGGCTGCGCATACGCGCGAAAATACAAGGGGGAAGAGGATGGTGTGATGGTGGTTTTCGGAGACGGGGCGACCAACGGCGGGGCCTTTTTCGAGTCGCTCAACATAGCCTCCGCATGGAGACTACCGCTCATATTCCTTTGCGAAAACAACCGTTACGCCATAGGAACCGAGATCACCCGTGTCTCACCCTTTTTGCAGCAGGCAAAAAAGGCCGCGCCCTACATGCCGACGATAGAGGTGGACGGTATGGATGCGATAGCCGTATACGAAACGGTGAAAGAGGCTCAAAGAGAGATTCAAAACGGCCACGGCCCCATATTTATAGAGGCCTTTACATGCAGGTACGAAGGGCACTCGATGAGCGACCCGGGAAACTACCGCTCGCCGCAGGAGATGCAGATCTGTAAATCGAAAGATCCGATAGAGAGGATGAAGTCGGCCCTTCTCGAGAAGTTCGGTACGGATAGGCAGATGGTAGAGTCTCTCGAGCAGAGAGCCGAAAAGGCGGTCGAAGAGGCCGTCGAGTTCGCCGCTTCGAGCCCGGAGCCGGAGCCCTCGGAACTTTATGAAGATATATTCTGCAAAAGGTGCGGCAATGTTGTATCGTGAAGCGCTTAACCGCGCACTAGATGAGACGATGGAGATGGACCCCGACGTCGTGGTACTCGGTGAAGATGTGGGGCTCTACGGGGGCTCATACAGGGTGACCGAGGGGCTTGTCGCAAAATATGGAGAGAGAAGGCTGATCGACACCCCGATAGCGGAGCTCTCCATCGTTGGAAATGCCGTAGGTATGGCGATGGGAGGGCTCAGACCCGTTGCCGAGATCATGACGGCAAACTTCTCACTGCTGGCGTTCGATCAGATCATTAACCATATGTCCAAACTGCGATACATGAGTGCCGGAAAGATAACGCTGCCGATGGTCGTGCGCTTTCCGCAGGGAGTGAGCAGGCAGCTTGCCGCGCAGCACTCGGAGAGTTACGAGCAGATGCTTTGCGCCGTTCCGGGCCTCACCGTCTTTGCGGCGAGCGATGTGAACTACGCCTACCACGCACTCAAAAGAGCCATACTCATGGACGATCCGGTCATATTCATAGAGCATGAACTTCTATACAACAAAAAGGGGGAGGTCGACTTCGACGCGGAGCTCGACCCCTTCAAGGCACGCATAGTCAAAGAGGGGGAGGATATCACGATAATAAGCTACCTGAAGATGGTGGACGACGTCATGGAAGCCGTGCCGCGGATAGAGGAGAGCCTGCGTAGAAGCTGCGAAGTGATAGACCTCTGCTCACTCAATCCGATAGATTTCGAAACTATCGCCAAGTCGGTCGAAAAGAGCGGCAGGGTCGTGTTGGTGGAGGAGGACCACAGAACCGGCGGCTACGGATCGCAGGTGGTCAGCCGTATATGCGAGGAGCTCTTTTTCAGCCTCGATGCGCCGCCTCTGCGAATAGCCGGCGAAGATGTACCTATACCGTACAACAGAAGGCTTGAGCTGCTCTCCATTCCGACTCCCGAAAAGATCGCCCGTCAGGTTACGGAGTGGGGGAGAAAAAATGGCCTATGAGATCGTAATGCCCCAGCTCTCCGATTCGATGGAGGAGGGGAAGCTTGTAAACTGGAAGGTACACCCCGGCGACAGGGTCAAAACCGGAGACGTGATTGCCGAGGTCGAGAGTGACAAGGCGGTAATGGAGATTCAGAGCTTCAAAGATGGAGTGGTAAAAGAGCTCAAAGTGCAGGAGGGGGAGAGTGTACCGGTCGGTACGGTCATAGCCGTATTGGAGACTACAGACGGCGGCGAAGAGAAGAGAGAAAAAGAGGAGCCCAAAGAAGCCCCGAAGAGCTTGGAGATCTCCGGTCAGAGGAGGCCGTTGCAAAAGAGTGCAGGCGGGTCGAAAAGCGCCGTAGACGAGCTTTTCGGTACCGAAGCGAAGGTGCGGGAGCCCGAAAAGGCTAAAAGGAGCGGAGTAGAAGAGGGTACCGGCGGAAGCGGGCAAAAAGCGGCGGCCCGTTTCGTCGCTTCAGGTGAAGCTTCGCCTAAAGCGAGAGCCGTCGCCGCCGCATACGGCATAGATATCGAAGCTTTACAGAGGGCCGGTAAGCTCCCCGTTCCAGCACATGAAGCCGATATAAAAGAGTGGTACCTGCGGCGCTACTTCACCCCTAAGGCTCTACGACTCATCGAGCTATACGGACTCGATGCAGGGGCTTTCGAGAGATCTGAAAAGGTAGACGAGGAGGATGTAAAAGAGTACATCAAAAAGAGTCGTATACCGCTGCCCAAACCGATCTCTTCGAACAGAAAAGCGGTGATAACGGCTGTGACCCGCTCCTCGAAAAAACCGGTCTACCGCATCTACGACACTATAGATTCGTCACTTTTAAAGAGGTACGAGACCGAAGAGTTCACATATACGGTCTGGCTGCTGAAGCTCTTTGCAAAGGCTATGATGGAGCACGAGGAGTTCAGGACGACGCTTAAAGAGGAGACTCTTCTTGTGTGGCCGGGAGCCTCGATATCTCTTGCGATGGCGGAAGGGGAGGATCTTTACGCACCCGTCTTCAAAGATCTCGATACCAAAAGTGTGGCAGAGATATCTTCGATGCTCGAGCAGATGAAAGAGAGGATCAAGTCAAAAAAGATAGAACCGGACGATCTGAGCGGTTCAACTTTCGGCTTGAGCAACCTCGGCATGACCGGCATAAAGCGCTTCGACGCGATGATTAACAGAGAAGACTCCGCCATCGCCGCGGTCGGAAGTGAGATAGGGGGAGAGATAGCGATCACGCTGACCGTTGACCACAGAGTGGTGAACGGTTACCAGGCGGCTCTGTTTATGCAAACCGTCAAGAGATTGGCGGCCGACGATGGCTTTTTCGAGAGGGTGAAAAAGTGTGGCTACTGAGTTTCAAAAGAGAGTTTGGGATGCTTTGAGACTCATACCGAAAGGGAGGGTCACCACATATAAAGCGATAGCGGATCATCTCGGTACACGCGCGGTCCGCGCCGTCGGCAGCGCCGTGGGCAAAAACCCCTATGCGCCGGAGGCTCCGTGCCACAGGGTAGTGCTTTCGGACGGCAGTCTGGGCAACTACTCGGCTCCCGGCGGTGCAAAGAGGAAGATGGAGCTTTTGGCGGCAGAGGGTGTAGAGGTGGAGAACGGAAAAATAGCCGACTTCGAAACTTTGCTGTTCAAATATGAAAAGGGTAAAAAAGATGGATGATAGATACGACATCTGCTTCATTGGAGGCGGACTGAACTACGCGGGTGCGGTGGTTTCCGCAAAGTCGGGGCTTAAAACTCTGCTGGTGGAAAAAGATATGGAGCATCTCGGAGGCACATGCCTTCACAACGGTTGTATACCTTCGAAACTCTTTCTGCATGCCGCCGCCGTGACATTGCAGAGCCAAAAGCCGCTGTATGAGAGCATCGCAGCTTTGAATACGAAGGCACTCCTCGAAGAGAAAGAGAGGGTGGTCGGAGCGGCTACGGAGGCGATACGAAAGCAGTGTGCCGGGGTCGATCTTCTGGAGGGGGAGGCCAGAGTGGCAGAGCCGAACAGAGTGGAAGTGGGCGGCAGATCGATCGTGGCCGACAATATAGTAATAGGCACAGGATCGAGGCCGTTCATACCCGAAGGCATAGTGTATGACGGCAAAAGGGTAGTCACAAGCGACGAGATATTGAACCTGAGCGAACTACCGAAAAAAGCGGCGATCTACGGCGACGGGGCCATAGGTCTGGAGATGGCCTCGTTCATGGCGGCGGCCGGGGTGGAGACAGAGCTCATATGGAGGCACGATACTCTTCTTAGAAGAGCCCACCCCGCAATCGGCAAGGCCATGGCTGCCCAACTCGAATCGATAGGTGTGAAACTGTTTCCGGACAGATCCATCAAGAGTGCCGCCGCTACCCCGAAAAGGGGTGTACATATAACTTTCGAAGACGGATCGGAACACTATGTTCCCCTTCTGCTCGTGGCGACGGGTAGAAGAGCCGTTACAGACGCGGTAGGTGTCGACGAGATAAAAATAGGCAAAAAGGGTATAGAGACCGACCCTTTTTTCGAGACGACGCTCCCTTCACACTACGCCATAGGAGACTGCAACGGAAAACTGCAGCTTGCGCACGCGGCAAGGGCGCAAGTGCTCAACGTCGTCGCGACCATAACCGGAAAGAGCCCGTCACCCCTCGATCTCGGGCGTGTTGTCAAGTTCATACACACCCTCCCGATGAGTTACGCTACGGTAGGCTCCTTCAGTACCGAAGACAACGCGGTTGTGATGCCGATGAGAGGTTGGCCCTATGCACATATATGCGATGCCGACAACGGAGCGGTGGTTCTATACGAAGACTCCGACGGCTTCGTTACCGGAGCGGAGATTTTGGCCCCGGGGGCGGAGGAGCTGATAGCGACGGTTTCGATGGCGCTTGCCGGGGAGATGGACGCCAAGCTCTGTAGAGAGACGATTTTGGCCCATCCGACACTCAGCGAGATTCTCGAAAGGGCATTTTACAGGTTGTGATCATCTGTCGCACTCTGTGAGCTCAAAGAGGGTTTCCGCTCCTTTTTTCGCGGCACTCTCTATACTCTTTCATCGCTTCGGGCATAATCTTTTTGAGCTGCTCTATGCGGCTTCTTGAAGTCGGGTGCGTAGAGAAGTATACGATCGGCTCCTTGCCCGCCTTCGCGAACTTCTCCCAAAACTTCAAAGCCTCTCTGGGGTCGTAGCACGCCATCGCCATGATGATGAGCCCTATGTGGTCGGCTTCGCTCTCCTGCATCCTCGAGTACGGAAGCAGTATGCCCACCTGCGACCCGATCCCCACGGCAGCCTGATAGAGCTGGGCATATTCGCTGCCGCTTTGGCTGATGGCCTGGTTTGCTATCGCGGCCGCCAGTCCCGTTAGCTGCGCGACGCTGAGCCTCTCGGCAACGTGGTGGGCTATGGCGTGGGCGATCTCGTGCGCCATGACGGTGGCTAGCTGCGCATCGTTGTCTATATATTTGAATAGGCCGGTATAGACGAAGACATGTCCGTTTGCAAGGCAGAATGCGTTCGGTATCTTGTCGTTCTCAATTACGTAGAATTTCCAGTCCAGATCCATCCTGGTCGCTTCCGCTATCCTCCTGCCCACACGCTCTACCGGGACCGTATATTTGGGATCATGCGAAATCTTTTCGGTTTTGAATATCTCCTGTTCGGTCTGTAGCCCCAGTGCCGTCTCCTGGTCGGGCGATAGCATGATGATCTGCGTTCTTCCCGTTATCGGAGCTTTCGCGCATCCGGCGATTAGTAAAAGAGCGGCCATTAAAATATAGAGGCGTTTCATGGCAAACCTTTCGCCTTTTTGGTTACAATTGTACCAACTTTTCCTGGAGTCATCGTGAAATGGTAAACATCGTACTTGTAGAACCGAAAATTGCCCCGAATACCGGAACCATAGGGCGACTCTGCGTCAATATGGGGGCTAGCCTGCATCTGATAGAGCCTATGGGTTTCGTCATAGACGACAGCAGGCTAAGGCGTGCGGGACTCGACTACTGGCACAGCCTGAACCCAACCGTCTGGCCCTCCCTGGACGCCTTCATGAAAGAGCACTCCGACAAAAGGATGTGGCTGGCCACTACAAAGAGCGACAGACCATACTTCGAAGCAGACTTCAGGCCGGGCGACTACCTGCTATTCGGCAGCGAGACGACGGGCCTGCCGGCGCATCTGCTCGAAAATTACCGAGACAGGTGCATAACGATACCTCAGACACCGCAGGGGCGGAGCCTGAACATCTCGATAAGCGCCGGCGTCATCGCTTACGAAGCGGTAAGGCAGAATTTCGAAACTTTCAAGGAGATGATGTGAAAGAGATCGTGGATATAATCATGACCGTAGCTTTCGTGCTCTTTATGGTATGGATCATAAAAGGCTACCACGCCCAGAAATACGAGGAGCGTTACGGCGAAAACGGCACCGAACTCAAAAAAGAGGATAGGAGCGACAAAGAGAATGAGAGCCGTTCTTCAGAGGGTTAAACGCTCCGCCGTATCGGTAGATGGGACAGAGGTGGCGAAAATAGGTGCAGGGCTCAACATTTTGCTCGGTGTCGTAAAGGGAGACTGCGAAGTCGATGCCGAAAAACTTGCCCTCAAAATCGCGAATCTGAGAATCTTCGCCGACGAAGCGGGAAAGATGAACCTCTCTTTGAAAGATTTGGGAGCCGAAGCGCTGATAATAAGCCAGTTCACGCTTGCGGCAAGTATAAAAAGGGGGCGAAGACCCGCTTTCGACAGGGCGATGGAGCCGAAAGAGGCCGAAAGGCTGTATGGGTATTTCTGCGATCTGATGGAGAGGGAGTGCAGTGTAAAAAGAGGAATATTCGGCGCCATGATGGAGGTAGAGATAGTAAACGACGGCCCGGTTACGATAATAGCCGACTCGAAGGAGCTCTGATATGGCAAGAGTGGTAGAGACCGGAATAACCGACGAGAAGAGGATCGTGAGTATCCTCGAAGAGGAGGGGTATTTCAATATCTTCAGGTGGAGCGACGCCGCTTCCACTTCGTACCCCGAGCATACACACCCGCACGACGAGGTGCGCTGGGTGGTTTCCGGTGTTCTCGAGATTACGGAGGGGAAAAGGCGCCTGCGCCTTCATCCCGGCGACAGGCTTGAGAGCCCGGCAAACACTCCACATTCGGCATACGTACCCGAGGATGTAGTATACATATGCGCCAGCCGCAGGCCGAAAGAGAGTTAACCGAGCCTCTTTTCGACCCTTTGAAGTATCTGTTTCATCTGCTCAATCTCGCCTCTTAGGCGTTCTATTTCGGAGCTCTCTTCTTCGCTCTTTGACTCCATCTTTTCAGGCTCTTTGTCATCATCTTTTATGGCGAAGATCGCGTCGACGATAATACCTATAAGAAGGTTGACCATGATGAAGGTAGATATGAGGACGAAGCTTACGAAAAATAGCCAAGCACCCGGAAACTGCTCCATCACCGGTCTTGCTATGCCCATAGACCAGCTCTCGAGAGTCATTACCTGAAAGAGTGTATACATCGCCGCACCTATCGTTCCGAACCACTGCGGGAACGCTTCGCCGTACATCGTGACAGCCATTATCGCAAAGACGTAGAAGATAAGCAGCAGCACCAAAGATACGGAGCCTATGCCCGGAATGACGCTCACAAGCGCTCCTATAACCTTTCGCATCTGCGGAACGATCGTTAGAAGCCTAAATAGCCTCAACACCCTGAGGGCTCTTAAAATGGCGAACTCTTCGCCGGCCGGGACCAGGCAGATGGCCACTACAGAAAAGTCGAAAAGGCTCCAGGGGTCTTTGAAAAAGGCCTTTTTGTGCACGTAGATTCTCATTGCGATCTCTACGGTAAAGATGGCGATGACTAGACCGTCCAGAAAGAGCAGCAGAGGGCCTATATGGTTCATAACGCTTTTCGAGGTCATCAGACCGAGTGTTATACCGTTGAAGATGATCATGGCGGTTATGAAGTTTTTGAACCTTGCAGACTCTACAATAGCCTCGACTCTTTTGTACATTCTTCCTCCCGTCTGAGAATTGCTCCCTGAATTTTAATCTACCATTCACTATAATAGAGCGGCGGTCCGGGATTTAAAATTTTTATGAAAGCGATCTTTTGGTTTATGCTATTGTTGTTAACAGAACCCGTAGTTTGGCAGTGGGTGAGCGGCCCTGCAACTCCCCGAAGCTTCGAAATCCACGATTTCGAGACTCTTTTACGCACTCTGCGTAAAACCGGTTAAATTAGTTGGAGGTACCGATGAGAGTGACGTTACTGACGCTTCTTCTCTTTGCGACTGCGGCATTCGCCTGCAGCGGAGACTGCATAAAGTGCCATCCGGTTCTCAAAAAAAGCATAGACGAACCTCACCACAAAGTCATCAAACGGTGCATCGAGTGCCATAAAAATAGTTCCACGGGTGTCTCTACATGCGGGCAGGACTGTTTCGAGTGCCACGACAAAAAGAGGCTTGCAAACTCACCGCTTCCAGAGCACAGGGCCGTAGCCGGCTGCGCCCGCTGCCATCTGGGCAAAAAGGAGCTTTTTCAAAAGAGCGACCCCTTTTTCATACCGTTAAAATAGTTTCGACATTGCCGATTTTTGATATAGTCACTTAACTTATGTTACGCAAATTCCGGGCAGAGCCCGCAATTTACCCCCTGAAGCTTCGAAATCTTGGATTTCGAGACGGTTTTACGCTTTCGGCGTAAAATCAGTTACTTAATATCAAGGCGCCACAATGATGCAGTTAAATTCACTTACGGCAGTATCCAACAGCTTCTCGTTCGATCTGACGACAAGCTCCGGAGACCGAATATCTCTATCTCTCTACGACAACAGGTCGCTCTCTATGCAGAAGCATGAGAGCAGAAACTCTTCAACATTTTCCATGAGCCTCAAACATGAGTACGGCTACTCCTTTTCATACAGCGGAAACGGAATAGACGAGCGTGATGCAGCCGAGATCGAAAAGGCCATGAAGCTTATAAAGCCGATGTTCGAAAGGTTTTTGCAGGGTGTGCAAAAGAGCGAAGAGATGCCCGGCATGAAGGAGATTACGAATGTCGCCCAGCTTTTCAAGAGCAAAATGCCCGAACCGAAAGACGACGATATGCTAAACATGCTGAAAAGTAGGACGGTCGATACGATGGATGAAGTTCTATCGGCTTTCGAAAAGAGCAGGGCGCTCATAGAGAGCTCGAAAAAGCTCTTCGACCGCCTCTTCGACAATATGAAAAAGTTCGAAATATACGCCTGATCCGCCGGGTAGAGGCTACCCGATCAGGCCGAAGTACCTCAAAGCCTCCTCTTCCTCGTTTTCGAGGTCGTCCAGATCTATACTGCCCTCATCTATTCTCTTTTTCAGCTCGCTGCGCACGAAGTCGAAAGCGGCATCGGCCGCTTTGTCTATCTCGTCTATGAAGGCGCATCCGTTGAAGCGGTAGGGCTCTTCGGTCTCTATGCAGAGTATCGTGCCCTCCGCATTCTCTTCCAGAAACTCGGCTACCTCCCTGTAGTTTATGCCGAATTCGCAGCTGTACCAGATGATGTCGTCGAGTCTTTTGTCGTTGAACTCGGTAATCCCTTCACCGCCGGCGTCTATGTAGTGGTGCCACGGCATGTTGGCCTCTACGATCTCCTCCCACGCCCTTTCGGCCGAGACGACGATCTTCGAGCCTTCGTCGGCTACATCGTAGTTATCTCCCAGTATCTTTGAAAGCGGCGTGGCTTTGGCGACGGCGCTTCCTGTGAGAGACTTCGGCCTTCCCGCGAAGATGTACGGCTGCGGAGGAAGGCTCTCTTTTTCGCCTTCGACTATCTCTCCATCAATCGTGATGCCTATAGGTTTCTGTGCGTTTACAGCGTTTAAAAAGCTCTTTTTGTCCAGTTCGACTCTATGGTTTAGCAGGTTGTAAAATCTCATCTCTTATCCGTTTTTTACCGCTATGTTACCAGCCAGACGACAGGGTATCGTTAATTTACAGCTCTAATTTCGGTATCTAATCTTATCCTATGAACTTGCCGCTTCTTAGTCGCTGGGCCTCCATGAGCTCTATCTCTCTGGCCCCCGATACAACTATATTACTGTCGGGTACGTAATCGAGCAGCTCGTCGCGCCCTTCGTAGTGAATGGAGTTGAGTATCACCCTCATCACGTTCAGACGTGCCAGGTGTTTGTTGTCTGAGCGTATTATGGTCCAGGGGGCTATAGTGGTATGCGTATGTTTGAGCATCTCGTACTTCATGTTTGTAAAGTCGTCCCATCTCTCCTGTGCCTGGAGGTCCACCTCGCTCAGTTTCCATTGTCTGAGAGGGTCGGTTTTTCGGCGCTCGAAGCGTCTTCTCTGCTCCTCTTTCGTAACGCTGAAGTAGAGCTTTATAAGCGTTATGCCGTTTCTTACCAAACCCTTTTCGAAACTGGGGGTATCCTCCATGAAGGTCTGGTACTCTTCGGGTGTACAGAAACCGAAGACCGGCTCCACCATCGCCCTGTTGTACCAGCTTCGGTCGAAAAGCACTATCTCGCCGCCGCGGGGGAACTGCTCTACATAGCGCTGGAAATACCACTGCGTCCGTTGCTCTTCGGTGGGCTTGCCCAGCGCCACCACACGGTAGTGCTTTTCGTTCATGTAGCGCGTGACCCTGCGTATCGTTCCGCCTTTACCGGCGGCGTCGCGCCCCTCGAAGAGTATTATCATCTTCAGTTTGTTTATTTCAAGATGCTTTTGAAGCTTTATGAGCTCCGCCTGGTAAGGCTTCAGCTCTTCGGCTTCGAGATATTTTCTGATGGCCTTCTTCTTTTTGAGCAGTACCGGAAGCGGGTCCGAATTGCTGCAAACTTCTACATCCCTGTAATCTTTCAGCTCTTGTACGATCTTTTCCTCTTTTCCCACGAAATCACCCTTTACTCTTTTTTTTATTGTATCATTTTAGGACTAAAATTCAGGCGGAGAGATGGACAACGACAAGATTGAAGAGCTTCTAAAAAAGCTCGAAGAGACAGAGTCGCTACTAAACAGAGAGCTTGAAAAAGGTGCCGAAACGATCAAGTGCGACTTTCTGCAGGAGCGCACCCCTCTGTGGGAGTACATACGGAGCGCAAAGCCGGGTTATGTTTTGACCGCCCCTGTAATATACGCGATGATAATTCCTGCACTCATCATGGATCTTTTCGTAACGGTATACCAGGCCGTCTGTTTCCCGGTATACAAAATAAAAAAAGTTAAACGCGGCGACTACATAGTCTTTGACAGGCACCGACTGAAGTATCTAAACGCGCTTCAGAAACTCAACTGCGTATACTGCGCCTACTTCAACGGCCTCATCGCCTACGTTAGAGAGATAGCTTCCAAAACGGAGCAGTTCTGGTGCCCGATACGCCACGCAAGAAGGGTGCGCAACGCGCACCGCCGCTACTGGCGCTTCATGCGTTACGGCGACGGCAAAGATCTTAAAGAGCGCTGGCTCAAACTTCGAAAGGAGCTTGAAAGTGAACATTAAGAAGTGTCTCGAAGAGTACATAAAAGAGCTGGAGAGCGAGGCGATGAAGATCATCTCCGACCCCAGAACCGACAAACGCACGAAAAACCTCGCCATGAAGCCCCTTACGAGCAAAAAGCAGATCATAAAAAACACGATCGACGCGCTCGACCTGGTAGAGAGAGTCCACGAAGAGGAGATGCAAAAGGCGGGGGAGCTCAAACGCCGGTAAGCGAGTAGAGCATGTACAGTTGGGACGATCTTTTACCGATTCTGACAAATCCGTACTTCATCGCACTGATCGCAGTATCGGTGCTTATCGAGCCGTTTATCAGGTTTTTAAGACGATTCTACCCGGAATCGATGAAAAGAGCGGTAACGGAAAGCGAGAAGATCAGGGAAAAGATGAAAAAAGAAGAGGGGATCCTCCTTCAAAGAGCTTACCTCAAAATAGTCTTCGCCGTTTTGGCACTCCCCATAGCCATCTTTTTGCTGAATCTCATATATCTGCTATTGATCGGCGGGGAACTGCGACTATCGTGCATACACGATCTCATCGCAAAATATTCGGCCGTGATCATCGTCTTTTTCGGTCTGTACATCGTCAACGAAGATAAAATAAACAGGAGGCTCTTCAAAAACGACTATCAAAAGATAAAAGAGTTGAAGCAGCGACTAAAGAGTAACGACCCCTTCGAAGAATTTTTCTACAAAAACGGTAAAATTATGGGGTATATTATGCTATTAAGCGGGACTATAGGGTTTATTGTAATATAGCATTAGCATCACC
>WGAW01000195.1 GCA_015494675.1 Hydrogenimonas sp.
ATGCTGCATGAGCGCATTCTTCTGGGCCTTAGAAGCCGCATAGGGGTCGATAGCGGGCTTTTGGACGCGAAGATGAGGGAGCGGGCGGAGCTTCTTGTAAACGAAAGCAGGCTCCTGTACAGAGAGGGGCGCTACTTCAACCGCGACTATCTGCTAAGCGACGAGGTAGCGCTCTTTATCATCGGCTAATCACTTTTTTGATAGACTTTGGCCGAGTCGCTCACGGCGGCTAAACCGTAGTGATAAAGCGGATTTGCTCAATAATTCAAGCAACAATAAAAAGGACATGCGATGTTCGGCATGGGACTAAGCGAAATATTTTTTATCGTAGTGATCGCCATCCTCTTTCTGGGACCGGACAAACTCCCCGATGCGATGGTGCAGATCGCAAAATTTTTCAGAAGCATCAAACGTACCGTCAACGACGCCAAAACGACTCTCGAAGAGGAGCTGAAAGTGAGCGAGCTGAAGGAGGAGGCGTTCAGGTACAAAAAGCAGTTGGACGAGGCTACGGCTAAACTCGAGAGCATCTCGTCACCCGACCTTACCACACTCGACGAGCTGACCGAAACCGTAGAAGAGGTAAAGAGAGCCGAAGATCGCCTCGAGAACGAGGCGGAAGAGATCAAAGAGAAGATCGAACCGAAAAGGGAAGTGGTCACTTTCGCCAAAAAGAGAGACGGAAAAGACGGTGAAGAGGTGAAAGACCCGGACGAAAAGCAAAAGGAGAGGAATGTTTGACGAACTGAAACCTCATATCGCGGAACTCAGAAAACGGCTCGCCTACTCGCTGGCCGCGCTTGTAGTCTGTTTTTTCGTGGCGTTCTATTTTTACGAACCGATTCTCGACTGGATGATAAAACCTCTCAATTCGGTATTGCCCAAAGGCTCCGGCATGATCGCCACCGGAGTGCCGGAAGTCTTCTTCACGGCCGTAAAGGTGTCGCTTTTCGCCGGTTTTCTAATGGCGCTGCCCTTCATCCTCTACCAGTTCTGGCTCTTTGTGGCTCCCGGTCTCTACGAGCATGAAAAGAGATATATCTGGCCATTCGTCTTCTTCGCATCCGGCATGTTCTTTCTCGGCGCTCTCTTCGCCTATTACGTAGTTGTTCCGTACGGATTCGCTTTTCTGGTCAACTTCGCCGAGCAGGTAGTCAGCGTGGCGCCTAAGATAAACGAGTACGTAAGCTTTTTCACGAAGATAATGATAGGCTTCGGAATCGCCTTCGAACTGCCGGTACTGACGTTTTTTCTGGCACTTTTGGGACTGGTCGACGACCATACACTGAAGAGCTTCTTCAAATACGCCATAATCCTGATATTCGTACTGGCCGCCATACTGACTCCGCCGGACGTCGTTACGCAGCTGCTCATGGCGATACCGCTTATCGTTCTCTACGGCTTGTCGATAATCATAGCGAAACTGGTCAACCCGTACAGACCGCCTGATGAAGATGAGAACGGAGACGGGGAGAAAGTTGCCGGTTAGAGACAGAGTGCAAAAAGAGAGCCTGCGGACCGAAAGCTACGACTACACTCTCCCGGCGGAGCTGATAGCTACCGAGCCGGCGGAGCCTAAAGAGAGTGCGAGACTGATGGTCATTGACCGAAAGAGAGGGAAGGTAACCCATGCGAGATTCGGCGAGATACTCTCTTTCATTCCCGAAGGATGCGGAGTCATCTTCAACGACACCAAAGTGGTGAAGGCGAGACTTTTCGGCAGAAAAAGGAGCGGCGGAGCGATAGAGCTGCTTCTTAACAGACCGCTGGAGAACAACCGATTCAGCGTCCTTGTAAAAGGTAGAGTCAGGAGCGGAACCGAACTCCTCTTCGGCGAAGAGTTGGCAGCGAGAGTAGAAGAGCTCCGCCCCGACGGCAGCAGGGTCGTAACCTTTTCGGAGAGTGGAAAGGAGCGTATCTCTTTCGAGGAGTTGCTGCCGCATCTCGAGAGGCTGGGTCATATGCCGCTTCCTCCCTACATAGGAAGAGAAGATACGGAAGCGGATTCAAAGATGTATCAGCCTGTATTTGCAAAACATGAAGGTGCAGTCGCGGCACCGACCGCATCCCTTCATTTCAGTGACGAACTCTTTACAGAGCTTGCCGAAAAACATGAAACTGCCCCCATCACGCTCCATGTCGGAGCCGGAACCTTCAAACCGGTGGAGGCGAAGATAATCACCGAACACCCTATGCACAGTGAATATTACGAGATTCCACCGTCGACGGCGGAGCTCATAGAGTCCGACAAACCTATTCTGGCTATCGGTACGACGGTCACAAGAACGGTAGAGTACTACGTGCGCACGAAAAGAGGCTCAGGAGAGTGCGACCTCTTTTTACATCCCGGCAACCCTCCCGTTAGAGTAGACCACCTTCTTACGAACTTCCATCTGCCGAAATCGACGCTTATTATGCTTGTAGCCTCCTTTTTGGGACTGGAGAAGACGATAAAAGTGTATAATGAGGCGATAAAAGAGCGCTACCGCTTCTACAGCTACGGCGACGCCATGCTGATTTTATGAACCGAAACCGAAAAAGGAGTCTCTATGCCGCAGGAGTTTTGGATAAAGATAACCGCAATCGGTCTAATCGCCGCGGGACTTATAGCGACACTCGTCTGGGAGCTTAGAAAGCCCAAACGCGACCCGAACGAAAATCCCGATACGAAGCGGATGAACGATATGCTGAAGGATTGAACAGGATGTCCGTTTCAATCTGCACATTCAACGTAAACTCGATCCGCTCCCGCATCGACCTGATCTCCCGCTGGCTAAAGGAGAAGAGGGATGTCGATATTCTCTGCCTTCAGGAGATAAAGTGCGAGAGGGATCAGTTTCCGTTCGAAGCGTTCGAGTCGCTCGGATACGGCTGCGCCGTAAACGGCCAGAAGCGGCTCAACGGGGTTGCCGTCTGCTCAAAGATCCCCTTCTCGGAAATAAAGACGGAGTTTGGAAACGGGACTCTCGATCGCGAAAAGCGGCTTATCGAAGTCAAAACGGAAAAGACCTCGATTCTAAACTGCTACATTCCCCGCGGAGGGGAGATGGGCGGTGAACGCTACAACTACAAAATGGAGTTTTTCGACGCCCTTAAGACCTATGTAAAAGAGCTCCTCGAGAGGGAGAAGAGGGTTGTCTTGCTGGGTGACTTTAACGTAGCCCTCGAAGATATGGATGTCTACGACCCGGAACTATTCGAAGGTGCTGTCGGATTTCTGGCTTCGGAAAAGGAGAAGATGCGCAGCCTGCTCGAATGCGGACTGCACGACTGCTTCAGAGAGCTGCACCCCGAAAGCAGGAGTTTCACGTGGTGGGACTACAGAAATGCCGGCATCTGGAGAGACGAAGGGATGCGCATAGATTACATCCTGGCAAATGAGAGGATGTGCAGAGAGTGTCTTGACATAGAGGTCGACCTCTGGACCCGAAGACGACGCTCGCCCACACCGAGCGACCATGCGCCCCTGATCGCCGAGTTCAAAGAGTTGTGAGATAGAGTAGGAAAAGGGTGTCGGGGAGGCTCTGTGAGCGGGCTCATTGAAACTCCCGATACAGGTACCCGACGCCTAAAATAAAAAGCGAAACTGCCGATAATAGATCAATCATGGAAACCAACCGTAAACTCTTTCTGCTTTTTACCGGAACACTTACGCTATTTGCGATAGCGATCATGATAAACGCTGCCGTAAATTTCCGCAACTACTCGTACAACAACGCGATAGACAAAGCCCATATGGCTGCCGAAATCGTAAGAGACGGCCTTACGGCGCACATGGTAAACGACATGATGGACAAGCGCAGCCACTTTCTCGAGATGATGTCGACCGGAAACGATGTAAAGAGGTTGTGGATCGTGCGCTCCAAAAAGGTCGAAGAGCAGTACGGCAAGGGGCTCAAGAGCGAGATGCCCAGAGACGAGATCGACAAAAGGGTACTCGAAACCGGCAAAGAGATAGACAGGTTCTACGAAGATTTCGACAGCGCTCTCTTGAGAGTCACTATACCCTATACCGCTTCGTCATACGGCAAGATTGACTGCCTTCAGTGCCACAGGGCGAAAGAGGGGGATGTCCTGGGTGCGGTGAGTCTGGAGTTCGACATAAGCGATCTTAGAAGGGAGGGGCTCTGGACGCTTGCCAAAATCGCGATGATCACGGTCGTCTTCATCGTACTTTCACTTCTTATGGTGAAGTATCTGGTAACTCCGTACATACGCTTTTTCAAAACGCTCGAAGCTTCGCTGAAAAGGGCGAAACACGGCGACTTCGGCCTAAAGGTGCAGACCGACATAGATGCCGCCGACATACGGGCCGTAGCCGAGAGGTACAACGAACTGATAGAGAAGTTTCAAAACACGATAGGAAAAATCGAACAGAAGCTGGCTATCTTCTTGAAAGGCTCTTCACACTACTGCGAAGATCCGCTCGAAAAAGCGACTCACACCATAGATATGCTCTCGGAGATCCACCGCTTCAAAAACACGATAGAGCTCGACAAAGATCTGAACCAGATCTACGGTCGACTGGCTACGATAACCGATGAAATCATGTCGGCCGAAGGCATGGCGATATTCGATGTAGACTCGGGAGCCAAGACCAGAAGGGTTGTCTACAGCAGTGAAAACGGGAGTATATGCAAATCGGATACGTTCGAAAACTCCGACCTTTGCAGAGCCTTCAGAACCGACGCTCCGGTAGTATCGGACCAGTATCCCGAGCTCTGTCCGAGCTACTGCGGCGGCTACACGTTCTACTACTGCATTCCGTTCGACATAACCGAAAGGCGAAGCCTGATAATCACACTCCTAACAGACAGTAGACAGAAGATAGAGCACTTCAAAAAAGAGGAGACGGTGCTGCGCTACTATCTGGAGAACTCCAAACCCGTAATACAGAGCAAACTGCTGATGCAGCAGCTCGAAGAGAAGTCGCTCCGGGACGGTCTTACAGGTCTTTACAACCGCAAGTTTCTCGAAGAGATGATCGACAAGATCAACAGGCAGGGGAACAGGCACATAACCAGATACGGAATCCTGATGCTCGATATAGACTCTTTCAAAATGGTAAACGACACATACGGCCACGATGTCGGGGATACCTTCATAAAACTGCTGGTAGAGACGATAAACCACGAGATAAGAAGTTCCGACATCGCGGCGCGCTACGGGGGGGAGGAGTTTGTGATCCTCCTGCATGAAGCGACACCCGAAGGCGCGCTGAAAGTAGCCGAAAAGATCAGGGAGCTCTTTTCGAAAATTCCGGTATCTGTAAAGGGCAAAAAGATAAGCTCAACGGTATCTATAGGAGTGAGCTTCTACCCCGAATGTGCGTCAAATCTCAGAGAGGCGATAAAGTTCGCCGATATCGCCCTCTACAAAGCGAAAAAGAGCGGCAAGAACCGCGTTGTGCTGTTTGGAGAAGAGCTGCCCGGCAACGAAAAAGATGGAGAAACTACCTCCTGCTCTTCGAAAGATAGCGCTCCAGAATGATCTGCGCCGCTACGGAGTCGAGCTTTCCGTCTCTTTTTTGGCGCGTTACGCCCCTCATCCGCTCCGCCGCTTCGACACTGCTGCCGTACTCGTCGATATATTCGATCTCTCCGTCAAACGTAAGAAGATTCACAAAGTGGGAGATACGCTTTTGCATCTGTTCGGCACCGCTTCCGCTCATCGGCACTCCGACAATGAGCCGCTCTATACCCCACTCCCTCAAAAACGCATCGACATCTCTTGCGGCCTGCTCCCTGTTTTTACGAAATATGGGAGGCTGGGGAATAGCGCTCTCTGCGTCGAGGCAGATCGCCGTTCCGATCCTTTTGAGCCCCACATCTATAGCCGCTATCCTCTCTTTTCCCATCTACCGCTCCCTGAAGTAGTAGGCGACTCCGAAAAAGAGCAGAACGGTACCGAGGGGAGAGAGCATAGCATAAGCGTCCACACGTCTTTTAAGCAGGTACAAAAAGACGCCGTACCAGCTGTAAAGCGTCAGTGCTATATGCAGAACCATTATCGGTTTGTATACGATCATCGTTCGGGTAAAGGCCGTATAAAAGGAGGCCGCCGCTATCAAGCCGACACCGATCAGAAGGGTAGAGATACTCCTGTCGGTTCTATATGCCCTGACAAGAAGCACCGAAAGCGCTGCTATAAAAACTCCGGCAAGAAGGTAGACGAACACCTCTCTACCTTCCGTAGTACGAGATCAGCGAAGCTTTGGCGATTGCATGCTTTTCGAGCATGAAACCCACAAGCGCCGGCGCACTGTCGGCACTGAGAGGAAGTTTCGGTACATCGAGCGCATATACGGTAAAGATGTAGCGGTGGGGCCTGTCGCCTACCGGCGGGCAGGCTCCTCCATATCCCACACCCCCAAAATCTGTACGGCTCTGCACGGCACCCCTTGGAAGCAGGCGGCCGGAAGGGTCGCCGGCGCCTCTGGGCAGAGTGTGCACCGAAGCCGGGATATTGAAAACGAGCCAGTGCCACCAGCCGCTGCCGGTCGGCGCATCGGGGTCGTAGACCGTTACGGCGAAGCTCTTCGTCCCTTTGGGAGGATTGCTCCACTCCAGCTTCGGAGAGATGTTTTTACCTCTGCATCCGAACCCGTTGTAGACCTGCTCCATACTCAACTGGCCCGAAAGATCCGGGCTTTTGAGCGTAAAGCTCCCCCCATACAGCAGTGCGGCGAAAAAAGTCGCCGTCAATAAAATGGAGATGATCTTTTTCACGATTCACCCCTTTCTGTTCCGTCATTTGTGTTATTATATAGAAATTCGGATTAAGGATGTTGCATGGCAGAGAGAATTCTGGGTTACAAAGAGCTGTTGAAAACACTTCTGGAGTACCACATCCACTTCATAAAGAGACTCTCACGCGAAGGTTACGAACAGACCTTCTCGATTCTTCTCATACCTCTGCCGGGTGCGGACGAGAGCAGGATAAGAGAACTCGTCAAACCTCTTTTGAGGGAGTCCGACAGGCTCTTTTATATCGAAGGAAACCTCATAGCAATGCTTCCGGGAACCGACTGGAACGGAGCACAAAAGGTTCACCGTACCGTTCTTGAAGCACTGGGAGAGCCCTATGTGGAAGATTGCGTAGTGGAGTACCCGACGGACGGAGAGGATGCCTTTAAACTTATAAGCAGTCTCTACGCACGTCTTGAAGAGATAAAGAGCGGTTAGCGGGGTACTACCCTGCCGTTTACCACCGTAATCCTCCCCTCCAGCTCCGCTTCGAAGAGAAGTTCGCCGAACCTCTCCAGCGCCTCTTCGTAGGCGGGGTGGGTTGAACAGAAGTCGATAAACTCCTCATCTTCTCTCTTCGAATCTCCATCCGAAAATAGTGCCGCAAACTCGTCGATATCGTAGATCGCTTCGGCCGCCCCCTCTTCAAGCAGGGCGTTCGTTCCGTCGCTATCGCCGATACGGTGCGGCAGGACATAGATCTTTTTGCCCATCTTTCTGGCAAACTCGACGCTGCGCATAGAGCCGCTCCTCTTTTGCGCCTCGGCGACCACCAGCACCTCCGAGAGCGCCACGACTACCTCGTTACGCGCCACGAAGCTCCAAGGAGTCGCCCTGAATCCCGGCTCGAACTGGCTTATCAGCAGCCCTTCGGCAGAGATCTGCTCCAAAAGAGCGGCGTTTACGGCCGGATATCTCAGGTCGATCCCGCATGGAAGCACGGCGATAGTGTTTTCGGCTCCGGCTCCACGGTGGGCGGCGGCATCGATACCCATCGCGCCTCCGCTTACCACTACGACACCGCATGCGGCAAGTGCCGATGCGATGCGATGGGCTGCGGCGTACGCGTACTGCGTAGGCCTTCTGCTCCCTACGATCGAGACTCTCCTGCGCTCCAGCAACGCACTGTTGCCGCTGATATAGAGCCGTTCGGGATACCTGCGCATAGACTCCAGTTCCGAAATACGTTCCTGCAACTCTTTCACGGCTGCTCCACCCCTCTTCGACGAGTTCCCCTCAAAGCACCGACCTCCACAGGATATATGCCGTAACCGAAACGACGACCACACCGATAAGGTCTATGAAAAAACCGAACGTCGCCATACTCTTCACCTTTATGATACGCGAACTCATGATAATGGCGTTGGGCGGTGTCGCTATGGGGAGCATGAAGGCGTAGCTGGCAGCTACGGTCGAGACCATGAGAATCAGAAGCGTAACGGGGTTCTCCACGCCGTATAGCTGGGCCATTACCGGCAGCGCTATAGATGTAAGAGCGGTATTGCTCGTGATTTCGGTGGAGAAGCTTATTACCAGCGCCACTACCGCCAGCGTCAGCCAAAGCGGCAGAGAGTGTACGAACTCGAGCTTCTGTGCTATCGCCTCGGCAAGGTGGGTGGAGCCGAAAGCGGCGGCTATACTGAAACCGGCCCCGAAGAGAAAGATGATCTCATAGGGAATGGCCCTGCTATCCTCCCACTCAAGGAGGTCGACTCCGGGCAGGAACAGAATGAGCCCCGCAGCCAGCAGCAGCCCCTTCTCGTTCAGCCCCAGGCCGGGATACCACGGTTTTATCGGAGTATTCAGTATCAGAAGAAGCGATAGTCCTCCAAGAATCGCAAGAAGCTTCTTCTGATCCTTGGTAAAGGGCTCCGGACTCTCCGGCGGTTCGCCTATCTTCTCATCTTCGACACCGATGCCGAGAATCCAGGGCATTATAAGCAGCATCGCACCGACTACGGGAGCGGTCATGCCCATCCATCCTGTAAAGGTGGGCGCCTGCAGCCCTATCGTATCGAGATATCCCAGCAGCAGCAGGTTCGGCGGTGTGCCTATCGGAGTGAGAATCCCGCCCACGCTCGCCCCGTAGGCTATGGCAAGCAGGATTCTTATTTTAAGTCTCACATTTTCCGTAAGAAACAGACCTATCGGCATCAGCATCAACGTTATCGTAGTGTTTGATAGTATCGAACTCAGAAGTGCCGAAACTATCGCCATCGCATAGATGATTCCTCGTGGAGTATGCGGAAAGATGCGCAGAAGTCTGTTGGATATCTGCGTATGGAGCCTGCTCTTTTGCATCGCGATGGCGAGCATGAAACCGCCCAGAAAGAGAAAGATTATAGACTTCGCATAGTTCGGGGTAACGGCTTTTAGCTCCATGATCCCGAAAACGGGAAAAAGGAGTATCGGCAGGAGCGAAACTACACCGAGGGGAAGCCCGTTGTTAGTCCACAAAACCACCAGAAAGGTCACTATGCCCAAAAGCTCCGCCTGCTGCACGCTAAAGAGCGTAGAGGCCGCAAACCCGACCGCCAGACCCAAAAGAAGTGCCGCCGCTATCCTCTTCATCGCTCCTCCTTTAACGTATCACGGAGTATAGTTCATCCATATATACTACATCGACACCTCTTAAAATATCTCCCGATTTCGCAAGCGCCTTAATGGTCGTCGTATGGGGATGGCCTATCGCTATGGCGTAGCCGTGGGCCTTTGCAATCCGGACCGCCTTTTTCAGCTGGTTGCGGATATAGCCGATATCGGGCCTGTTGTCGAGGAAGATGTCCCGCCCTACATAGGGATCTTCATTTAGTTTCGCTATTTCCGGAACGACGGTTTTCGGGGTGGTTCTGCTGTCTATGAACGTAAAGCCGTAACGTTTGGCGAGCGGGTAGAACTTCGCCATCGATTCGGCGTCCGCGGTAAACCTGCTGCCGGTATGGTTGTTGATGAATTTGGCGTTCGGAAACCAGTGGCGCAGCTTTCTTAGTCTCAGATCGATCTGCGATTCGGAGCTCTCCACCGTAAGCGTCTCTTTTTCGGCATGGTTGTAGTTTAGAGCCTCCATTGGCAGGTGTATCATATAGTGATGCAGCTTTTTCGCGAACTTCGGAGTATCCGGATGCCTCGGAGTGGGCGGGAATATCGAAGGGGTGATTTTCCATGGAAGGCTTTTTATCTCTTTGAGCTGTGCGGCGAAAGCTACATCGTCGATTATGATCGCCAGCTTCGGACGCGCCAGTTCCACCTCTTTTTTAACAGCGGGCTTTGCGGCGGAAACCTCTCCGCCGGCCGAGGCGTAGTCTCTTATTTCGGAGGGTTCTTGAGCGGGAGCGGATTTTGCAGGGAGCGGTCTGACGCTCTTGAGCTTTTTGCGAAGCTCCTCTATATCGCTTCTGTAGTCTCCGATCCTCTTTTCGTAACTCTTTACCGTATGCTCTTTGCCGGCTTCATAGCCGATCCAACCGGCAAGCCCCATCAATACGGAGATGATGACAAATAGAGCGGTTCCGGCAATAAGGTTGTTTACAAAGCGGCCCGATCGACCGCTTCTTTTGCCTCTTTTAGAAGATGCCGGATGTTTACGTGTGCGCTGTTTTCTTTTCGCCATATCGGGTGGAAGCGGGCCGGCACCTCAACGGGCTCGACCCGAAAGAGTCAGTTGGTCTCTTGATCTACGATCTTGTTGGCCTTGATCCATGGCATCATGGCACGCAGACGTCGCCCGGTAACCTCAACCGGATGGTTGCGGAGATTGTTTCGCTCGGCATTCATGCGCGGATATCCGGCCTGCCCCTCAAGAATGAAATCTTTGGCGAACTTGCCGTTTTGTATCTCTTTGAGTATCTCTCTCATCGCCTGACGGCTCGACTCGTTTATGACTCTCGGACCGCTCACCATATCGCCGTATTCTGCGGTATTGGAGATGGAGTAGCGCATGTCGGCTATGCCGCCTTCGAAGATCAGATCTACGATCAGCTTCATCTCGTGAAGACATTCGAAATATGCCATCTCCTCGGGGTAACCGGCCTCCACGAGGGTCTCGAACCCGGCCTGGATGAGGGCGCTCACGCCGCCGCACAGAACAGCCTGCTCACCGAAGAGGTCCGTCTCGGTCTCATCCTTGAACGTCGTCTCTATGATTCCGGTTCGGCCGCCGCCGATCGCCGAGGCGTAAGAGAGCGCGAGCTCTTTGGTATTTCCGCTCGGGTCTCTCTCTACCGCGATTAGATCGGGGATCCCTCCCCCTTTTACGAACTCGCTTCTAACAGTATGGCCCGGAGCTTTCGGGGCGACCATCATTACGTTTATGTCGTCGGCGGGCCGGATTCTGCCGTAGTGTATGTTGAATCCGTGGCCGAAGGCTATCGTGGCGCCGCTTTTTAGGTTCGGCGCTATCTCTGTTTTGTATATCTCCGCCTGCGTCTCGTCCGGAAGAAGAATCATGACCACATCCGCCTCGGCAACCGCATCGGCCACCTCCAGAACCCTGAAGCCCTTCGCTTCGGCCTTCTTCCAGCTGCTACCCCCTTTGCGCAGACCGACGACAACCTCCACTCCGCTATCACGAAGGTTCTCGGCATGGGCATGCCCCTGGCTGCCGAATCCTATCATGGCTACCTTTTTTGACTGTATGATCGATATATCGCAATCTTTGTCGTAATAGACATTCAATGCCATTGTTCTATCCTTTGGAGAAAATTTGGAAGATTATATTGAAAGAGGACTTTGAAGCATATAAATCCGATTTAGAACTCCGTAATGTCAAGTTCCGGGGCTCCACGTGTCGCACAGCTCCCGCCGAATTGCGGGATCGGCCCGGCATTTGCGTAACAGTCGGTAAATAATTGCAACAATTTCTCAAAATGACGATAATAGATCTACAGTGACTTGCATTGTGCGCAAAGATGTGTCGTACACAACACGAAAATCGAAAATTTACCGATAGAAGGACCTGTTCATAATTATGCTGAAAAACCTTACGATAAAAAAGCGGCTCACGATTCTCAGTCTCCTTGCGATAATCACCATCACACTCTACGCCTTGAAGGTACTGCACACGGACTACAACAGATACCTGGACGCCTCGAGGGCGATAAAGGGAACGGAGCTCTCCGTCAAGCTGAGCGACATGCTCCACGAGTTTCAGAAAGAGAGGGGCGCGAGTGCTGGTTTCTTGAGCTCAAAAGGAAGAGAGTTCAAAGAGACTCTGGCTAAACAGAGGAGGCTTACCGACAGCAAAATAGATGTATACAGAAGATATCTGCAGAGTCACAACAACGAGTTTGCGGTAGAAGCAAAAAACTCCATAGACCTCTCCGGACTTCAAAATATGAGAAAAAGTGTCGACTCGATGTCGGTAAGCACGAAAGAGGCGGTCGACTACTACACGGCCATAAATAGATCGATCATAGACACCGTAGGAAGGCTCTCCACACGCGTCGCCGACCCGGAGCTGAAGAACCTGATGAACTCCCTCCTTCTCTTCATCAGCGGCAAGGAGAGGGCCGGAATCGAGCGGGCGGTTTTGTCCGGGGCCTTCTCAAAAGACAGGTTCGACAAATTCCTCTACTCCAAATTCATCTCGGTTCTGGCGCAGCAGAAAGCCTTTTTCCACCTTTTCGAAGTGACCGCCAACGAAAAACTGAAAAGATACTACGCGAAGATGAAATCGGAACCCGCCTTTTTGGAGGTGGAGAGGATGAGGAGCATCGCACAGAGCAAAAGGAAAGAGTTCGGAGTGGACGCCTCGTACTGGTTCGAAACGATCACGAAGAAGATTAACGGTCTTAAAAAGATTGAAAATTTCATCCAGAAACAGATTCTTGAGAGGTCTGAGAGTGCGAAAAACGGCGCTTTGGCGGAGCTGCTGTTTCTGACTATCTTGTCACTCTTTACACTCGCGGCCATAGGGTATATCGCAAGAAGTGTGACAAAATCGATCATCAGCTCCATAGATCGCCTAAGGCGTCTGATAGAGAGAATCAACGGCGGAGACCTCTCCGTAGAGGTTGAGCGCAGGCATGTAAGCCGAAACGAGATGGATGTGATTACCAAACTGATAGACTCCCTGGTGTCCACAGTAAGAGAGTTGACCGGCCGCATAAACCGCTCCGTCGATATGGCCTCAAGGGGCGATTTCAGCACCAAACTGAGTGACGAAAACATGGAAGGAGACTTCGCGACCGCCATACATATGGTCCAAAACGGTATCGAAGCGATGGAGGAGTCACACAAAAAGCAGCAGATCATAAATTTCGCCTCCAAGCTACACTCCATAGGAGATGTCGGCGAGGGGCTCTCGCTGATGCAGAACGAAATCTCCAAGCTAATAGAGGATCTCGGGCATATTCTAAAAACCACCGGAAACACGAGTGAGCAGTCTTCCCGAAGCATAGAGACTTTGGAAGAGATCCTCCAAAAGCTTCAATCGCTCGTTATGCAGATAGACGACTCCAACAGCTCCATAGAGCGCCTTAACGCTATGAGCAACGAGATCACCTCCGTGGTGGACCTCATCAAGGATATAGCCGACCAGACGAACCTGCTGGCGCTGAACGCCGCGATAGAAGCGGCAAGGGCCGGAGAGCACGGACGCGGCTTCGCGGTGGTTGCGGACGAGGTAAGAAAACTCGCCGAGCGTACGCAGAAGGCCACCGGCGAAATCAACGTCTCAATCAATACGATGAAACAGGAGTCGGGCTCCATAATGGAAAAATCGGAGACGATGACGAAGGTGGCCGGTGTCGTATCGGATGCTGTGGCAGAATTCAAAGAGATGATGCACGGACTCGACTCGGATGCGAAAGAGATGTCGGAACTCATAGAGGAGATGGGGGATCAGGTCTTTGTAATACGCACAAAGATAGACCACATCATACTCAAATCGAACGGATACAACGCCATGGTCGAAGCCAAAAGCGATATCGACCTCGACGACTACAGCAGTTGCAGACTCACCAAATGGTACACTTCGGAGGGGAAAAAACGGTTCGGCTCTACGGCAAGCTACCTGAAGCTGCAGGCTCCGCACAAAACCTTCCACGATCTGATAATAGAGAATCTGCAGTTCATACAGGGGGAGGATCGCCGCCTGGAGCAGGAGGAGAGAATCATAGAGAATTTCGTCCGCATAGAAGAGGCCGGCAGAGAGCTTTTCATGCTGCTCGACACCATGAGAGAAGAGCTTCATGCAAAGAGGAGCAACAACGGCACCGATAGCGTTTCGGCCCCGTGAAGCTCCGCATAACCGGGAAAGTTCCAAACGCAAAGCAGCTTTCGATAAATACGTCCGTAAGTATCGATGGTGTAGAATATACAAACTTCCAAAACTTCGGAGTCTAAGCCATGGTCGAAAAAATTCTGAAAAAAATCAAATCGTTTCCGCCGCTTCCCGAGAGCGTCAACAGAGTAAGACAGATATGCAACGATCCGGAAGGAACCGTAAAAGAGCTCATTCCGGTCGTAAAGAAGGATCCCATGTTCACCGCCGACATTCTCAAAGCCGCAAACTCCCCCCTCTACGGTTTCAGTCAACAGATCACCTCGATAGATCAGGCCGTCGCGCTCTTCGGAATGGGGACGATACAGGGTTTCGCCATATCCTACGCCGTAAGAAAGAGTTTTCCCGCCACTCTCTCCCCCTACGGTGTCGGAGCGTCACACCTGATGAAGGTTTCCACCCTGCAGAATGCACTGGCACTGCAGTGGGGCAAGAGTCAGGTCACTACGCACAGAGACGAGATGATAACACTCTCCCTGCTTATGGAGCTCGGCAAAGTGGTCGCTTCGATCACCCTCGAAGAGGCTGGAAAGGCGGAAACTTTCAAGTCGGAGATAACAGAAGCCAAAACGCTGGGAGAGATAGCCGAAACGGAGAAGAGATTCCTCGATATCACAAGCGAATGGATAGCCGCACTCATGTTCAAACACTGGAAGTTTCACGAAAGCATGATCTCGATGATGCGATATATTCACGATCCCGAAGATGCCCCGGAGCAGCTGCGTCTTCAAACAGAAATTCTGAGTGTCGTAAAAGAGGCGGTCCCGTTTTTGAAACCGCTCTGCGAGGAGTGTGTGCAGTCTGCTTACGAGAAAGCGGACAGGTACGGCCTTCAGGCGCAGAGACTCCACGAAGTTATCGAGAAACTCGGGTAGATGAGGGCGTTTCTTACCCAAATAGCCAAAGGTGCCTACAGAAGTGATATAGATAGCAGCTTCATCCCCCTTCTTGAAGAGCTGATACGAGAACATATCGTAAAAGAGAGCGGCAAAACAGTAAAGCTCAACGAAAAGTACCGCGCCGGAACCGTAGACCTGCTGCCCTCCGGAACAGCCTTCGTGGAGATGATCGGAGCCAAAGGGAGGGACCTTCTCGTAGAACCGCGGAATCTTCACGGAGCCAAAGGCGGAGATTACGTCATCGTCCGCCGTCTGTTCGGCAAAGCCGGCAGACCGTCGGCTAAAGTGGTAAAGATCGTTCAGCCCGCTTTCGTCTACTCGGTCGGCTACATAAAACTGACAGAGTCGGGCCCTATGCCGTTTCATATAAAGACAGACCTTCCGATGGAGCTTAAAAGCTCAACCGAAGAGCTGGAGACCGATACCGTTTTCCAGGTAGACAACAGAACCTCGGAAATCATTCGCATACTCGGCTCCCTGAAAGATCCGAAAGTGGACGAAAAGATTTCACTGGCCATCTTCGACAAACGGGAGAGCTTCAGCGAGGAGGCCGAAGCGGAAGCGAGGAGCCGGGGAGACGAGGTGGACGCCTCTTTGTACCCGGAGCGGACGGACCTGCGCCACCTGCCCTTCTGTACGATCGATCCGGTGGATGCGAAAGATTTCGACGATGCGATTTTCTGGGACGACAGACGTGGAGTCCTGTATGTGGCCATTGCCGACGTAAGCAGTTACGTAACGGAAGAGAGCGCCATCGACAGGGAGGCGAAAAAGAGGGGCTTCTCCATCTACTTTCCGCACAAATCGATACCGATGCTGCCCAGAGCACTGAGCGAAAACATATGCTCTTTGAAACCGAATGTCGACAGGCTGGCCTATGTATGCCGAATGGAACTGGACAGAGATCGCCTCGAAGTGAAAAAACATAGCTTCTTCGAAGCCGTAATCCGTTCGAAACGGCGCTACAACTACGACGAGATAGACGGCTGGTTCCAAAAGGGTCTTAAGGAGTGCCCGCAAGAAGAGAAGCAGACACTTCCCTTCATATTCGAACTGAAAAAGGTGACTGACAGATTGAGGGAAAAGCGTCTGAAAAAGGGCTACGACTTCCGGTCGACCGAGGTTAGCATGGAGCTGGACGAAGAGCAGAACCTCCTCTCTACACGCATCGAAGAGTCCACCCCGTCGCACAAGCTCATAGAGGAGTGTATGCTGCTTGCAAACAGAGCCGCGGCGGAGCACTTCGACTACGGACTCTTCAGGATCCACGAACCGCCCACGCGGGAGCGTATAGAGAAGCTGGTGGACGAGCTTGGTAAAATAGGGATCTACACCGAAGAGAGCATGGAGGATTTCCACTCGCTGGTGCTCTCTCTTCAGAAAGAGGCACGCAGAATGGATATAGAGCCGTATGTAGACCAACTCATAATACAGACCCAGAAGCAGGCGAGCTACAGTGCCGAAAACGTTGGACACTTCGGCCTCGGTTTCGAACGCTACACCCACTTTACATCGCCGATACGCCGCTACTCCGACCTGACGGTACACCGTCTTTTGAAAGCGCTCCATTCAGGAGACGACGAGAGAAGGGAGTACCTGCTTAGAAACGTCGAACCGCTCAGCATAAGAGTAAGCGAACTTGAGCGTGAAGCGACACGTGTGGAGTGGGATTTCATGGCGCGTAAATATGCAAGGTGGGCACGGTCGCACAAGCATGAGACTCTTCACGCGGTAGTCGTCGAAGCCGCGCAGATTCCGGCCGCAACGACCGATGCGCCGATTGTCGGGATGAGGCTCTTTTGCGACAAGAGCGACCTGTTGCTGTTCGACAGGATAGAGGCGAAAGTGAACATAGTGCACCTTCCGCAGGCCAAAATATTCGTCCTTGTCGAACGCTCAAAACATCTGCTTGAGGAGAGTTGAGAATATGTACAAACGCGATTTCGACATGCTGCTCGAGCGAAAAGAGATACCGAAATCGGTAATGCTCTACGGCGACAACGACTACTATATAGACGAGTCGATAGAGCGCATAGCGGAGTTGACGGGAGCCGAAGAGACGATTCTCAAGCTCTACTTCGACGAGTACGATTTCCAGAGTGCGAAAAACTACCTCGGGCAGAGCTCACTCTTCGGAGACATAAACCTTCTGCTGATCAAAAGCGACAGAAAGATTCCCAAAAAGGAGCTTTCGCAACTCATAGAGCTTGCGGCAAGAAACGACAACAGCTACTTCGTATACGCATACACCGGAAGCGACTTCAAAATGATGACTTCGAGCTTCTCTCCGAAAAACGGCGCACAGCATGTACGCTTCTTTCCACCGAAGTTGAACGAAGCCGTTTCGATCGTACAGCAAAAGGCCGCGCAGATGGGTGTCGAGATAGATCGATATGCCGTGGAGCACCTGCTGAACGCACTCGGGCTGAACCTCTCGATGGCCGTCAACGAACTAAAAAAGCTCTCAATACTGCCCGGGCCTATCGGCATAAAAGAGATAGACGAGCATATCTTTTCACTTGTCCCTGCGGCGATGGAGGAGTTTCTGGTCTCGCTCTTCTCCCAAAAGGGGCTCGACAACCTCTTGAAGCAGATAAACCAGCTTGGCGAGGATGAGTTCGCCATATTGCGTGCCATCGAGTACTTCACCTCCCAGCTTTTTCTTTTCCATGCCCACATAAAGCTCTTCGGCACCGCTGATTCGAGCGCTGTTCTAGGGTATCGCCTGCCGAAATATCTCGAGCAGCAGAGGGCTCAGCTCGCGACGAAGATATCTACCGAAAGGTTCGAGAAGATACTGGACGCGCTTGCCGAGGGAGAGATTGCGATAAAGAGGGCCGGCGGATCGTCACAGAAGGAGACGCTCCTGCTTTCTATTTTAATAAAAATTAAATCTTTCTTAGGGTAAAATCGCGATGCTCTTTGCTCTTTCTTTTCGAACAGGATCGAAAAGAGAAAACCACAAGGGCTAATACCACAAGGAGATTATCCAAATGAGAAGACACTACGAAACTCTATTCGTCGTCAAACCGACACTGACGGAAGAGGAGATCAAGGGACAGATCGAAGGGGTCAAGTCGATCCTGGAGAAAAACGGTGCCGAAATCGCCGCAACCTTCGACTGGGGAATGCGGAAACTGGCTTACGAAATAGAGAAGAATCCCCGCGGATACTACTATGTAATCTACTATACCGCTCCGAGCAGTCTTATAAAAGAGCTGGAGAGAACCTTCCGTTACAATGAAGAGATTATCCGCTTTCTGAACGTAAAATATGAAAACAAAAAAGAGATCAACGCGTGGCAGAATCTCGTAAACAGAGCGGGTGCCGCGAGCGCTAAAAAAGAGGAAGCCGCCAAGACGGCCGAAACGGCAGGCGAGACTGCATAAAAATTTCAAGGCCATTCGATGTTCAACAAGGTAATCCTGATCGGGAATCTGACACGTGACGTGGAGCTGCGCTACCTTCCCAGCGGCCAGGCGCTCGCAAAGTGCGGCATAGCGACCAACCGTCGATACAAAGATGCCAGCGGAGCGCAGAAAGACGAGACGATGTTTATCGATTTCACCGTCTGGGGCCGCTCCGCGGAGGTGGCCAACCAGTACCTGCACAAGGGGAGCCGTGTGCTTCTTGAGGGGCGCCTCACACTCGAGCAGTGGACCGACCAGACCGGTCAGAAGCGAAGCCGCCACTCCGTAACCGTAGAGAATCTCAAGATGCTCGACCGCAAGGGCGAGAACGAGACTGCGGCACAGGGAGGATACGCAGAACCGGCGCCGAGCGGAAGACAGGCAGAGCCGGCCTACTCCGCTCCACAGAAGCAGCAGCCGCAGGAGCTGCCGAGTATCGACATCGATGAAGACGATATACCGTTTTAACATATAGCCGAAACAGATATAGAAAAAAAGGATAGAAGATGGCAGAAAGAAGAAAATACTCCAAAAGATACTGCAAATATTGCGAAGCAAAAGTCGAATTTATCGACTATAAAGATCTAAACAGCATAAAAGCCTCCCTTTCGGAGCGCTACAAGATAATGCCCCGCCGACTCACAGGCAACTGCAAGCGCCATCAGGAGATGGTGGAGAAGGCTATAAAGAGGGCGCGTGCGGCGGCACTCGTACCCTATATTGTCGACCACAAACGCGTTATCGCAAACCCTTTCGAAGAGATCAAGTAACACCTCTGCCGCTCCAAACTTTTGGAGCGGCACCGCATTTAACACTACTCCACCCTTCAACCGCAAAGCAGCGTAGCGACCGGCAGTGCCTGCATGAACCGCAGATATGCAAAGATGTTGTAAAAAATTGTATAATTGCATAGATTCCACAACAAGAGTTTTTTCGTGAAGACAGCTTCGATCGCCATACTCTTCCTCATCGCCGTTTTCGTTATGTGGCGGCTCAACGGTACAAAGAAGCCTCCATTTGAATTCAGCGGTCAGACTCTGCATCTGCACATCGGTACCTGCTCGATAGATCTGCCTACATATGGGCAAAAAGATGAGCTTGTAGACGTCCTTGAGATCTCGAGAAGAGTCGTCAAGCTTCCAAACGGTTCTACACTGCTCTACGAGAGTGTCGATTTTCCGGCAACCTACGACTTCTCTTTCCCGCCGGAAGCGGTAGTCGCAAAAGTTTTCGGATTTACCGGCTACAGTGTAGAGGCCGAAACCCGGCACATATCTGTTATAAAAGGTAAAGATTCAAAAGGGAGAGGCTTCAGTGTTCTAGCCGTGCCGGAAATTGGACACAGGCTCGAGATGCTCTACCCTCTCGATGAAGAGACGGCGAACATCTTTGTGGAGTGTCTTGTAAGAGGTATGAAAAAAGGGTTTTCGAACCCATCCGGTGCGCAAGAGATAACTCTCCATCCCGACTGGAGCGAAAGCGAAATCGTAAAGCAGAATATGATAGAGAAAGATATGTAGCCGATTTTACCCTCTCGAAATCTTGTGTTTCGAAGCTTCATGGGTTGCAGGGCCGTCCACTCCTGCCAAACTACGGGCTCGGCGCGTAATTTGCGTAATACCGATCCGAAATAAGAAGAGAACGAAATATTCGGTCGTCACCGCAGCGAGACCTTCGGGAGCGAGTCGAACGAAAGCCGGCCGAAGGGCGGAGCACTTGTTGAGCGAGGATGAGGGCCGGGTGTTTCGTTTTCATTTGGGATCGGTATAATATCTCGCTACCCCATTTTTCTAAAGAGAAGCACCTCCTTGTCCGGCTCGTCCCCGCCGTAGAGTGCGAGGGGGTAGACCTGAACCAGCTCCAGGGGGCTTGAAGAGGCTATATCTTCCACATCGTGGTAATACTGCACGACGCGATCCACTTCGCGCCTGTAGAACTCCCCATCCTCTTTGGCGAAGTAGTCTATGGAGGTCTCGAGCCGCCCCTCCTCAAATATCGACTCCAAAACCAGCACCCGATCTTCCGAGCGTTTCACGAGAGCCCCCTGCGAAACCTCTTCGAAACCGTATAGTGTATTGATATCCGCGACAAATATTCCGCCCGGCTCCAGCAGATTTTCGACACACCCCATAAAGCGGCCCAACTCTTCTGCGCCAAGATAGTTCAAAACGTCAAATACCGCGGTTGCGGCGTCGAATCTTTCGTCAAGGTCGCAGATGTCCGCAGCTTCCGCTTCGACCCCCATTCTCCTTGCGCGCTCGACCATCGTTTCGCTCAGATCGACCCCCAGAACCCTCTTCAAAGATAGGCTATTGCGCACAAATTTAAGAAACTTTCCGCTCCCGCATCCGATGTCCAGAAGCGACTCCGGCCTCCACGGCGCAACAATTTCGGCGAATAGCCGGTAGAGACTCTCTATCTCCTCTTCGAATCCCAAAAGAGGTTCCACTTCGCCATAGAGCTCAAGCCCCACGTACTACCTTCTCCATCTGCGTATAGAGCTCCATTATCTCACCCTTTTTCGCCAAAAAGCTCTGCTTGTTGGCGATCAGGTGGGCTGACGACTCCATAATCGTCTCCGCGACTTTCAGGCCGTTCTCTCTCATAGTTGTTCCGGTCTCCACTATATCCACTATCGCATCGGCCAGCCCTACAAGCGGAGCAAGTTCTATGGAGCCGTAGAGTTTGATCACCTCGACCCCCATCGCCTTTTTACTGAAGTAGTTTCGCGTTATGTTGACCATTTTCGACGCCACCTTCATATTCGGCCTACTCCAGTCGATCTCGTCCTCGTCCCTGATTCCGACGGCCACTTTGCACCTGCCTATACCGAGGTCGAGGAGCCTGACGATATCGAGCCCCTGCTCCTCTATCACATCGAGCCCCACAACACCTATATCCGCTGCCTGGTGCGCCACATAGGTCGGGACATCCTGATTGCGCACCAGAAGAAAGCGGAAATCTCCCATTTCGAGTATCAGCTTCCTGGATTCGAACTTGAACTTTCGCCCGAATATCGTCTCGAAAATCTCCAGAGTCTCATCGGCGATCCGCCCTTTCGGCAAAGCAACGGTCAACATCTATCTTCCTTTATCATTTTTTCCATTCCCCTGAAAACTAGCAGTTGATCCACCCTTGCTTCGGGAAAAAGAGGTGCGAAAAAACGTGCATCCCCGCCGGTTATAGTAACCGGTAACTCAGCGGCGTAACTCTCCACAAGCCTCTTTACGGGGGCCAGTACCGCGAAACTGACGGCGCTCTCGGTATCTTGCGGAAGTCTGGAGAGATCGATATCCGGTTCTATATCTACCGCCAGTTTTGGAGATATCCCGGCGTACGCTCTTGTAAAAGAGGCGATTCCCGGCCAGATCCAGCCGCCTTTGTGCACCCCTTCGCGCACAACGTCGACGGTTACGGCGCTTCCCGCATCGATCACTACGCCCTCGTATATCGCAAGAGATACGGCCTGCCTGTCTACACCGAGGCCGCGGTAGTCGCTTTTAAGAATCCCTGTTCCGTCCAGTTCCACCCAACCCGGCGCCTCTTCGGCAATTTCGGCACGCACCTTCTCGTTTACGCATATAAAGTAGACGGAGCGCTCTTTATAGCGCTTCAGACCTTCGCCGAAATCGAGATGCAGCAGGGTACCGTTGTCGAGAAAGTGCATTCGGCTGTTCCCTACATCGCACAGAATCATGGAGCTATTACCTTCCACCCCTCCGACTCCAGCAACCGCTTCGCCTTCGAGCAGAGCGGTGCCTCCACAATAGCGAAGTTGATCATTATGGAGTAGCCGTAGTACCCCTCTATCGCGGATTTTAGCTCAAGCCACTCCTTCACATCTTTCGACACAACCCTGCTTCGTCTCTTGACGGCGAAAACGAGCAGATACCTGTTCTGCTGATCGAGCCCGTGATAGACGGAGATCCTTTTCCTGCTTCCTACCGCCTTCAAGGAGAAGGGCTCGAAACGCTTGAAAACGTACCCCCTCTCCAGAAGAGGGCTCAGAACACTCTTCATCATCCGTCACTCACCGTGGAGCCTGAAGTAGTAACGATCGTAATAGAGCCTCTCTTTTGCGGCGAAAAACCAGCTCTCTATTCTGTCCGGAATCTTGTATACGTGAGAACTCGAAAGGTCGGTATCCGTAGCGATGATATACCCCTCCCTCTCTATAAGGTAGATATAGTCGCCGTAAACGGCGCCGACGAAGTGAGCGAAAGGGAACTTTTCGCTCTCGAGAATCTTCAACTCGCTATCGCAGCGGTAGACCTTCCCCTCTTTGGAGAGGATATAGATGCCCTCTTTCAAAAATAGAACATCGCTGATCTCCATATCGAGTGCATCCATCAGCTTCGGGCTTACAGAGATTATCCGGTGCGGTGTGGCGGCCACGAGGCGGTCTCCTACCACATCGAGAAATATCACGTTGTTGAACTCATCCCCTTTTCCGACGATAATTTCGCGCACCTTTTTTCCCTCTTGCGCCGTAAGTATCACCAAC
>WGAW01000196.1 GCA_015494675.1 Hydrogenimonas sp.
ATCCTCTTTCACTCTCTCTTTGCGGCCGATCTGAGCCGCTGGGTTAGACCGGAAGAGATTCCGGTACCGAAAAACAACCCTTTGACCAAAGAGAAGGTTGAGCTGGGCAGGCTCCTGTTTTTCGACCCGAGGCTTTCGCGCAACGATACGGTATCGTGCGCATCGTGCCATATACCCTACTACTACTGGACCGACAGAGTACCCAAAGCTGTCGGGATAGAGGGCAGAAAAGGAACAAGAAACACCCCCACCATCATCAACAGCGCATACCTGAAAACACTCTTTTGGGATGCAAGGGCCGACTCTCTGGAGCAGCAGGCACTCGGCCCCATAGAAGCGAAAGCGGAGATGGATCTTTCTGCAAAGAAGCTTGTAAAAAAGTTGAAAAAGATAGAGGGGTACGTCACCCTGTTCGAAAAGGCGTTTCCCGAGCGCGGCATTACGAAAGAGACTGTAGCCGAAGCGATAGCATCGTTTGAACGGACCGTGGTCTCCAAAGAGTCGCCGTTTGACAGATGGGTTCGAGGAGACGAAAGGGCGATAAGCGAAGAGGCTAAAGAGGGATTCGAAATTTTTACCGGTAAAGGGCACTGCAAATCGTGCCATAGCGGATTCAACTTCACAAACGAGAGTCTAAACAACATCGCCCTCGGAGACGACGATCCGGGGGCGTACATTCTGAATAAAAATCCGATATGGAGAGGGAGTTTCAAGACTCCTACGCTCAGAAACGTTGCCGAAACCTCCCCCTATTTTCACGACGGTTCGGTACACACTCTCGAGGAGGCGGTCTATATTTGCGGAAACGGGGGACGCTACAAAGATCTGAAAGGGCGTTCTCCTTTCTTCAGAGACAGATCTCTCACTATCGAAGAGGTGAGAAAAGTGGTCAGTTTTCTCGAAACCTTGACAGAAGAGCGACCTAAAATCTTCGGACCCGAAAAGTTCCCGCAATAGAGAGAGCGGCTATCAGGGCATCTTTATCGTTTTTCCGTCGAGGCTTACGCTGTTTCTCTTTCTCCAGTACTCTTTTATCCCATCCTCTCCCTTTTTCAGAGCCCAGCGGTTCAGATCTTCGCGCTCTCGAACATACTCGAAAATCGGAACCGACATACCGCACGAGGTGTGAACCAGATCTACTCTCATATCGAATATCTGACGTGCACCCGGAAGCGGCGGAAAAAGCTCTATGAGATCCTTCCACTCATCATCCGCCTCATACACGGCCCTCGCCTCCCCGTAGAGACGCAGAATCTTCGGATCTCCTTCGAATGCGGCGAACATGACGGTCATACGGGGAGACTCTTGCAGATGTGCCGCCGTCTCGTTGGCGCTGCCCGTAACATTGAGCCAAACTACACGATTCGGGCCGAGGACCCTTAAACTATCCATCCCCTTCGGTGAAACGTTCACTCTCCCTTCCGGTGCGGCCGTGGCTACGAAAAAGATCTTCTGCCTCTCAATAAAATCTTTATGCTTCGACGAGATCGCGTCATACCTCTTTCCCACACCTTCTCCTTTCGCACTTTTTCAAAACTTTCGCATAACGCCGATTATACCAAACCCAAACCATAACGAAATAGCCGGCCGCATCCTTGTACGACTCGCTTCCGCAACTATCGCTGCGGTGACGTAAAAGCGTTTCGTACTCTTATATTCGGGTCTGTATTATGCGACAGGCATAGAGTTTTCTGCTATCATATTCTATCTGCAAAGGCTTTGGCCCACTCTTATCACAACCGGAAAAAGGAAGAGTTTTGAAGATAGCGGCTCTTTTACTGACGACTGCTCTTTTACTGTCGGCTTCAGACTATAAAAAAGGGGTAGAGGCCTACAAAAGTGGAAACTTCAAAGAGGCCCGATTATACTACGAAAAGGCGGCCGAAGCGGGAAGTCCCGCCGCAATGGTAAACCTCGGACTTATGTACAAATACAGCATAGGCGTACAAAAAGAGCCGAAAAAGGCTTTCGAACTATTCAACCAAGCCGCAAAGAGCGGCTACCCAAGGGGGATTACGGAGCTCGCAATAGCGTATGAGGAGGGGATCGGCACAAAGCGCGACATACAAAAAGCCTTTTCGCTCTATAAAGAGGCTGCACGGAAGGGTTATGCAAAAGCGATGACGCGCCTCGCGCACCTCTATGAAACGGGTACAGGCGGGAAAAAGGATCCAAAAAAGGCGATACACTGGTATGAAAAGGCCGCGAAAGCGGGAGAGACGCAGGCTATGGTGTACCTGGGGGCGATGTACGAAAGGGGAATCGGCGTGAAGGAGGATCCGCATAAGGCCTTCGTGTTGTGGAAAAGAGCTGCCGCAAACGGCTCAGCGGACGCAGAGAACGCCATCGGTTTTCTCTATCTGAAGGGGCGCGGGGTAGAAAAAGATCCCAAAAAGGCGTTTACATGGTTTCTTAAGGCGGCAAAAAGAGGGCTGCCGTGGGCTCAGCACAATACGGCATTTATGTATGAAGAGGGAATCGGTGTAAAAGAGTCGTGCAAAGAGGCGATAAGGTGGTACGAAACGGCTTCGAACCGAGACTACACGCCGTCGATTGTAACTCTTGCGCTCTTTTACAGAGACGGTAGATGCATGAAAAAGAGCGGCAAGAAAGCGGCAAAACTGCTCAAGCGGGCGGCCGAGCTCAATGATCCGGCCGCTCCGTTTCTGCTCGGACGGCTCTACGAAGAGGGCGAAGGTGTAAAACAGAACTTTTCTGAAGCGGCATTCTGGTACCAAAGGGGGGCGGAGACGGGAGATCCGCAGGCTATGTACAACCTGGGTCTGCTCTACTATAACGGCCTGGGCGTACAGAGAGATCCGATAAGGGCGAAATACTGGATGGAAAGAGCGAAGGCAAACGGCCTGAAGGTACCCGGAACACTCTAAGTTTGCATATGATATTCTACATAACGGTCTAAATAACTATTAACATCTCCAAGTGGCGTATGTGTATTTATCAAAAAAAGGGGGGTTGATATGAGAAACCTTATAGTATGCGCGGACGGGACGTGGAACACTCCCGACCAGAAAGAGAACGACATTCCCGTTCCGACCAACGTGGTCAAAATTTTCAACTGTGTCGCAAAGAGCGACAAAGACGGGAGAGAGCAGTTGAAATACTACCATCCCGGTGTAGGAACGGACGGAAGATGGTGGGAGAAGCTTGCGGGCGGTTCTGTAGGGGTGGGCCTTGGTAAAAATATCAGAAGTGCGTACAAATGGCTCTGCGAACACTACAGGCCGGGCGACAGAATATATCTTTTCGGTTTCAGCCGCGGCGCATACACGGTCAGGAGCCTGGCGGGAATGGTAGGAAAGTGCGGACTTCTCGATCTCGACGGACTCGACAGCGACGAGCTCTGGAGCAGGGTAAAGAGAGCTTACGACATGGGTTACAGAAAGAGAAAGTCGAAAGATGAGTGGGCGAAGGGGTGGAAGTTCCATCCGGAAGAGTCCATAAAGTGTGGAGATGGTGAAAAGAGGAGCTATATTCCTATCTTTTTTATCGGGGTTTGGGATACGGTAGGCGCACTAGGCATACCGAACAATCTCGCCGTTTTGAATCTGCTTGACAATATAAAAAAATACTCTTTCCACGACACCAAGCTGGGCTGCAATGTAGTTTACGCACGCCACGCCGTTGCGATCGACGAAAAGAGAGCCAGCTTCTCTCCGACGCTATGGAGCGGCGTAAAGAACGGCAATAGGGTAAAACAGCTCTGGTTTCCGGGAGTTCACTCAAATGTCGGAGGCGGCTATGTCGATACGGGGCTGTCAGATATAGCCCTCAAATGGATGGTCGATGAGGCGGCCGCGACCGGGCTGATGTTTCGCGAAGAGATGGTGAAGCAGATAAAACCTTATACTCTCGGCATCATCTACGACTCGATGAGCGGCATATTCAAACATCTTCGCGCATCTCCGAGAAGCATACCCGCCGTAGTGAAGAAAAATGTCGGAAAAGTTCTGCACGAATCGGCTATCGAGAGGCAGAAAACTCCTCCGATAGAGGAGCCTCACTACCACGATACGAAGATTCTGAAAAAGGGCGAATCGGCAGAGATGAAGATTTACGCCATGGAGCCGTGGAACGAAACCGGTATCTACCTCGAAGAGGGTAAAGAGTACAAATTCGAAGCGACCGGACAGTGGATGGACAGAAACATAAAGTGCGGGCCGGAAGGCGCGGACGACGGGAAGTTCTATATAGAAGAGATCTTCCATATGGCCGGGACACTCTGGGGCAAGATCGAAGAGGCTTACAAAAAGATCACCAAAAACGAAGCCGCCGACTTCATAGGGAGCAGGCGTGAAGAGAAGATACCGTGGTTTGCACTGGTAGGCTCCATTGCCAACGGAGGGAACCCGAAAAAGGATGGAACTCCGGCACCCCATGAGACCTTCAAAATAGGGAAAAAGTGTAAACATAGACCCAAAAAATCGGGTTACCTCTTTGCATACGCCAACGACGCGTGGAACTTCTACGGAAACAACCGCGGAAGCGTAACACTGAAAGTTACGAGGCTCAGCTAACCGGAGTTTGGAGGCAGGCGGTTAAAACCTCAAGCCTCTTAACCCAGAATCTCCCGGTTTCCTTTTGCGTTCGGCGCCGAGACCACTCCCATGCTCTCCAACTGCTCCACGATGCGTGCCGCACGGTTGTAACCGATCTGAAGACGCCTCTGAAGATAGCTGATACTCGTCTTTTTGTCACTCAAAACGATCTGCTTCGCCTCTTCGAAAAGAGGGTCGATCTCATCCAGGGCGGTACTTGCATCGCCCCCGCCGCCCTCATCGCTCTCAGCAAGAAATCTCTCGTCATACTCTGCCGGCCGCTGCGCTTTGAGAAATTCGACGATCCTCTCTATCTCGCTTTCACTGCTCCACGGAGCATGAAGTCTTATCAACCCTCCTCCTCCGGGAGGTGTGAAGAGCATATCTCCCCTTCCGAGCAGAGATTCTGCGCCGAGAGTGTCCAAAATAACTTTGGAGTCGATCTTCTGCCCCACTTTGTAACTGATTCTCGATGGAAGGTTCGCCTTTATCAGCCCGGTTACCACATCCACGCTCGGCCGCTGTGTCGCGACTATGAGGTGTATTCCGCTCGCTCTCGCCATCTGAGCGAGCCTCGCGATGGAAAACTCGACCTCTTTCCCGCCGGTCATCATTAGATCTGCAAGCTCGTCTATGACTACGACGATATAGGGGAGCTCTTCACGTCCCTCTTTGGCCGCCTTTTCGTTATAGGTCTCTATATTTTTGGTTCTGGTCTGGCTCATCATCTTGTAGCGTCTCTCCATCTCGGCTACCATATTCGATAGAGCCGCAATAGCCTTCTTGGGCTGGGTTATAACCGGAGTCAGAAGATGGGGTATGTCATTGTATATGGAAAACTCCAGCATCTTAGGATCGATCATCATGAGCTTAAGCCTGTCGGGGGAGTTTCTGTAAAGTAGGCTTAGAATCATCGCGTTTATACCTACGCTTTTTCCGCTGCCCGTCGTTCCGGCAATCAGAAGGTGGGGCAGCTTTTTCAGATCGGTAACGAACGGCTTGCCGACAATATCCTTACCGAGGGCGATAGCGAGGGGGGATTTTGACTTTTTAAAGATATCGTCTTCGAGGATCTCACGAAGATAGATCGTCTCTACCTCTTTGTTGGGAATCTCTATTCCGACGACATCTTTACCGGGAACCGGTGCCTGTATTCGGATGGTCTGGGCACGAAGCGCCATGGCCAGGTCGTCTTGAAGGTTCAATATTTTAGAGACTTTGATATGGGCCGCAGGTTTGAATTCGAAAGTGGTAACGACCGGCCCCGCATATGTGCGTACCACATCTCCTTCTATTTTGAATTTGGAAAGTTTGTCGAGCAGGTCGCTGATCTTCTCGTCAATCTCCGCTTCGTTGATCTCTCTGCTCTTTTTGGGCGGCTTTTGAAGAAAGTCGAGCTTGGGGAGCTTGAAATTTTTAGGTTTCTCCTGCTCTCCTATATCGATCTGTTCCAACAGCCTCTTGTTCTCTTCTATCTCTTGAACTATCTCAATATTGGCATGTTCCGTTTTTGTGGAACTCTCTCTTTTCGACTCTCTCACTGTGCCCGGTGCCACATCCTGCCCGGGCTCCTGCTCTGCAGCAGGCTCTTCATTCGATAGAGTCCCCGACGGCTCTTCTTCCTGTTTATCATCTTTTACGGATTTGCTCACCTCATCTTTGAATGTATCGGCGTCCGGCAGATCCATATCGGTTTTCGTACTCTTTCGCCCCTTTGGCGAGCGAGTCGGTTTTTTTACCGTCGCAGCCTCGATCGTATCTTCACCATTGAGCATCTCTTTTATGTCAGATATCTTCCAGTGGATCGACTCTCCCCACAAAATGATACCCGAAAGTGTCAGGGTCATCAACCAAAAGAGCCACACGCCCGCATCTCCTATGAACGGATGCAAAAAGCCCACTATACTGCCGCCGATCCATCCCCGGTACGGCGGGCTGAAGATAAGCGCCTGCAGAATCAGAAGCGAAAATAGAAACAGAAGCCATGCCAGGAAGCTCTCTATCTCGAAATCTTCGAACTTTTCAAGCCTGTAGAGTCTGTATAGCGGATATAGCATAAAGATGAAGTCGAGATACCCAAGGTACCCGAAAAGTTCCAGATTGCGGCTGCCTATATATGAACCCAGCGACCCGACCATTGAACTCTCCGGCACAAAAGTCGCTATCGCACCGTAAAGAAAGAAGA
>WGAW01000197.1 GCA_015494675.1 Hydrogenimonas sp.
GCCGCCAGATCGTTACCGCTGGAAATTACTTCTCTTGCCATTCTTACTCCTTATGCGCTCAGCGTCATATATTTGTTGCGTTTTATCGCTTCTGCTCGCTCTTTTGCCGCATCGGTCAACTTGGCGAATTTGTACTCTTTTCTATCCGCTACGAAAATAGCGAAGTCGGGACAGCTAAGCTCGCAGTCGTTGCACCCTATACATAGCTCGGGCGCCTCTACCGTAATCATGGCGCCGAGTACGGAATGGGGCTCGTAACGCATGGCCAGTACGCCCGCGGGACATACAGATACACATATATCGCACGCTTTACAGCGACTCTCGTCGGTCCAGACCGGTGTATTTTCCGGCGCTTTCATCAGACTCATTGCTTCTCCTTCTTTGGGTTGAATTTTCCTACGGCGCAGGAGACGAAACTTTTACCCTTCATCACCGCACCCTCGATGCTTGAAATCTCATCATCGATTAGAGGATAACCCAGCTTTCTTAAGGTCGAAATAAAAAGCTCCTCATCATCCTTGCCCTTTATCTCTACTGTTACCTTTCGTGGCATCACACTCAAATCGACTTCGACACTGTTACCGAAACGCTCAGAGAGCGCCTTTTTTATTGTGTTGGCGCACCCTTCGCATCTAATGTTGGCAACATCGTAACTTTTCAGCATTTCCGCTTACTTTCCCATAACCTCTTTGACAGCTTTTCCAATGTCCGCCGGCGAAACTACGACCCTCACACCCGCAGCCTCGAGTGCCGCCATCTTCTCGGCCGCGGTACCGCTGCCGCCGGAGATGATAGCGCCCGCATGGCCCATCCGTTTACCTTTGGGAGCGGTCTGACCGGCAATGAACGCCACTACAGGCTTGCTTATGTGCTCTTTGATAAACTCGGCCGCCTGGATCTCCAGATCACCTCCTATCTCACCGATCATGACGATCGCTTCCGTTTCGGGGTCGGCTTCGAACATCGGAAGCAGCTGCTTGTAGCTAAGACCGATGATCGGATCGCCGCCGATACCGACAGCCGTGGTGATGCCGAGCCCCTCTTTCACGACCTGGTTGGATGCTTCGTATGTCAGGGTACCCGACTTCGATATAAGACCTACGGGCCCTTTTTTAAAGATAAATCCCGGCATGATCCCTATTTTACACTCTTCGGCCGTAATGACACCGGGGCAGTTCGGCCCTATTGTGTTCATCCCCTTTTTGGTGGCATACGCTTTGGCGTACATCATATCTTTAACGGGTGCGCCTTCGGTAATTATGACTGCAAGCTCCACACCGGCATCGGCGGCTTCCATAACGGCATCGGCAACGAAAGCCGGTGGAACGAATATCATGGAAACTGTCGCGCCGGTTGTCTCCACAGCCTCTTTGACCGTGTTGAAAACGGGCTGTCCAAGATGCTCCTGCCCACCTTTGCCCGGAGTCACACCGCCGACTATTTTAGTTCCGTAATCGATGCACTGTGAAGCGTGGAAAGTACCCTCTTTTCCGGTAAATCCCTGGACGATTACTTTTGTATCTCTGTTTACTAAAATACTCATAAAAACTTCTCCTTTTTAAAAATCGGTAACCTGACTTTTTGGATGCAAGTTTGCATACCAAAAACTCGCAAAAAGCTATGAAAGCGAAGCAGTTCACTTTCACTTAACGCTTTTTACCCTTTACTTCGCAGCTTCGACCGCTTTTTTTGCGCCGTCGGCCAGATCTTCAGCGGCTATGATGTTTTTGATACCGGCGTTGTTCAGGATCTCCGCAGCTTCCGTTGCATTGGTACCGTCGAGTCTTACGACGACCGGAACGTTGACATCTGTAATTTTAGTAGCTTCGAGAATTCCGTTGGCTACTCGGTCGCAGCGTACGATTCCACCGAAAATGTTTACGAAAATAGCTTTGACGTTGGGGTCTTTGAGGATGATTTCGAACCCTTTGGCCACAGTCTCCGGATTGGCTCCGCCTCCCACATCGAGGAAGTTTGCGGGCTCTCCGCCCTCATGTTTGATGATATCCATAGTCGCCATCGCAAGACCGGCACCGTTAACCATACACCCGACGTTTCCATCCAGTTTGATATAGCTCAGGCCGTGCTCTTTCGCCTCCACTTCCGTCGGCTCCTCTTCGGTCAGGTCCCTCATCTCGAGAATGTCGGGGTGTCGGCCAAGGGCGTTGTCGTCGAAGCCCATTTTCGCATCCAGCGCAAGGAATTTACCGTCGCCGGTTTTTATGAGAGGGTTTATTTCGATCATCTCGGCATCTTTGTCCATATAGACATCGTAGAGCGCCTTGGCAAACTTTATGAAAGGCCCTATCTCCTCTTTAGCTAGGCCGAGACCGAATGCCAGCTGGCGTCCGTGGAAGCCCTGGAATCCGATCGCGGGGTCGATATTTACCTTGACTATCTTTTCAGGCGTCTCTTCAGCAACCTTCTCTATCTCCATACCGCCTTCGGTCGAAGCCATCATCACTGGCATCTCCGCGGCACGATCGAGAAGCATTCCAAGATAGTACTCTTTCGCAATGTCGGCCCCCTCTTCTATATAGACCTTATGAACCACTTTACCTTCGGGACCGGTCTGGTGCGTAACCAGGGTCATTCCGAGGATCTGGTCGGCCAGATCCCTCACCTCGTCGAGTGATTTGGCAAGCTTTACACCGCCGCCGAGTCCTCGTCCGCCGGCATGGATCTGCGCCTTTACGACCCACAGTTTTCCGCCAAGGTTACGTGCCGCCTCTACGGCTTCATCAGGTGAAAAAGCCACCTGTCCGCCGGGAACAGGTACGTTGTACTGACGAAAAATCTCTTTCGCTTGATACTCGTGTATATTCATTGTCGAATCCCCTTTACTTTGAATTTCAATCTTTTACTTCGTACCGCTTTCGACCCTCTTCGTAAAGGTCGTTACCGTATGCGTCGTTTATCACCGTTACCGGAAAGTTCTCCACACGAAGCATCCGAACGGCTTCTGGACCGAGCTCCTCGTATGCGATCACTTCCGCCTCTTTTATCAGTTTTCCGAGCAGAGCGCCCGCGCCGCCTGTCGCACCGAAATATACGGCTTTATACTTTTTGCAGGCCTCTTTTACTTCCCGGTTTCTCTTGCCCTTGCCGATCATCCCTTTCAGACCGTGCTTGATCAGTGTGGGCGAGTAGCTGTCCATGCGATAGCTGGTTGTAGGTCCGGCGCTTCCTATCGGTTCGCCCGGCTTGGGGGGAGTCGGCCCCACAAAGTAGATTACGGCGCCGTCGAGCTGAAAAGGGAGCTCCTCTTTATTCTCAATAAGATCGACGAGCCTTTTGTGTGCGGCGTCCCTCGCCGTAAAGATTATGCCGGAGAGATAGACTATGTCTCCCGCTTTGAGGTTCTCTACATCCTCGTCGCTGAGCGGTGTGGTTAGATAGTGTACTTGACTCATTCTCGCTCCTTACAGCTTAATATGGCTGTGCCTGCTACTATGGCACTGGACGTTCACACTCACCGGCAGGCTCGCAATATGACAAGGGTTTTTCTCTACGTGAACCGCAAGTACGGTCTGGGTACCGCCCATTCCCATAGCTCCGATACCGAGTTTATTAAGCTCATAAAGAAGCTCCTTCTCGAATTCGGCAACTTCCGGATCGGGGTTCGGCTCGCCCGCCTCCCTGAAAAGGGCATACTTGCTCGATATAGCGGCCTTTTCGAACGTACCGCCGATTCCGACACCCACGATTATGGGAGGACACGGGTTGGGGCCCGCATCGGAGATAACCTCTTTGACGAAGTCTATGACCCCCTGTCGTCCCTGTGCCGGTGCGAGTACTCTCGCCCTACTCACATTCTCGCTTCCTCCGCCCTTCGCGGCATAGGCTATCTCTATACTGTCGCCCTCGACAAGGTCTATGTGTATGACCGCCGGAAGGTTGTAGCCGACCTTCTCTTTCAGGTTCTCCCTGGTAAAACAGTCGCATGTAGACGCTCTGAGGTACCCTTCTATATACCCCTTCTCGGTCCCCTCGTTAACCGCATCTTTGAGCAGGCCGCCTGTAATTCTGACATCTTGACCCACTTTGACGAAGTAGACGGCAAGCCCCGTATCCTGGCAGAGCGGACGCTTCTCTTCGCGTGCTATGTCCGCATTTTCGAGCAGCTGCTCAAGGACCTTTTTCGCGACGGGGCTCTTCTCTTTTTCGTGCGCCTCTCTCAACTTTTTCAGGGCGTCTTCGGGCAGATTCGTCGCCGTATGAATGACCATGTTCTTTACAGCTTCGACAATATCTTCATAGGCGATCTCTCTCATTTGCCTTCTCCGAAGAATCCTTGGGCGTTCAGGGTGTCTATGAGAGTCTGGACCGACTCTACCGACTTTTTGAACATTTTGCGCTCACAGGCGTTGAGTGAAACGTTTATTATCTCCTCCGCGCCGTTCGCGCCGATACTTACGGGCACCCCGCTGACAACGTCGCTGTATCCATACTCGCCGTCGAGATATACGGCACACGGGTATATCTGTTTCGTATCTTTCAAGATCGCTTCTACCATGATCGTAGTCGCCTTCGCGGGCGCATAGTACGCGGAACCGGTCTTGAGGTAACCGACTATTTCGGCACCGCCGTGCTTTGTCCTCTCTACGATCTCGTCGATCTCCTCATCGGTCAGCAGATCGTTCAGCGGCACGCCGGCAACCGTCGAGTACCTTGGAAGCGGAACCATGTCGTCCCCGTGTCCGCCCATGACGGATGCCCTAATCTGCCCCGCGCCGTAACCCAGTTTCTCCTGGATAAAGTAGGCCATTCGAGAGCTGTCGAGTATTCCTGCCATTCCGAGGACTCTGTTCTTCTCGAATCCGCTCTCTCTAAGCGCGACATATGTCATGGCGTCGAGAGGGTTGGAAACCATGATAATTATGGCGTTCGGCGAAAACGTCTTGATGTCTCTTACAACCTCTTTGGTGATCTCGGCATTTTTAAGAAGCAGGTCGTCGCGGCTCATGCCGGGAAGTCTCGGGCTGCCCGCGGTAACCACCACCACGTCGCAGTCGCTCAGCTGACTCGGCTCTTCGGCTACTGAGACTATGGTGTGGCTTCTGGCCGCGGCGGCAGCCTGGCTCATATCGAGAGCCTTTCCTTTTGCGATATCTATTTTGTTGTCACGAAGTACTATCTCGTGACATACACCGTTCATGGCAAGAATAAACGCTGCCGTGGAGCCGACATTTCCCGCTCCTACGATTCCTACACGTTTTCCTTTTCCCATTGGCAATCCTTTAAATTTGGTTTTTCAGCCTGCCGTTTCGGGAGACTTACTGCTGTTCTTGTGAAAGAAGGGACGTGAAGATAAACGAATAAAACTTCATGAAAAAGCTTTATCCACCTATCTTTCCTCCGCCCGAAGGCGGAGAAAATTCTCTTTATGCGATCGAATCTATTATCTTGTTAAGAGTCTCGCTCGGCCGCATAGCCTTTTCAGCTTTTATGTCATCCGGCTTGAAGTAGCCTCCGATATCTTTCGGGCTTCCCTCTGCCGCGAGCAGTTCGGAGATAATTTTCTCTTCGTTCGAAATTAGCTCTTCTGCGACGGGGGTGAACGTTTTACTGAGCTCTTCGTCGGCTGTCTGCGTACTCAGAGCCTCGGCCCAGTAGCGTGCCAGCCAGTAGTGGGACGCCTTGTTGTCGGGCTCTCCGCACTTTCTGCCCGGGGCTTTGTCGTTGTCGAGATACCCTTCGTTCGCCTTGTCGAGCGTTTCGGCCATAACTCCGATCTTCTCGTCGTTGGATTTCATATACTCCATTCTGAGCGACTCCGCCAGCGCCAGGAACTCTCCGAGGCTGTCCCATCGCAGGTGTCCCTCTTTGAGAAACTGCTCTACGTGCTTGGGAGCGGATCCGCCGGCACCCGTTTCGAAGAGCCCGCCGCCCGCAAGCAGCGGAACGATAGAGAGCATCTTGGCCGAAGTTCCGAGCTCCAGGATCGGATACATGTCCGTAAGGTGGTCGCGAAGTACGTTACCGGTTACCGCAATAGTATCTTTACCAGCCCTTACACGCTCGTTGGTATAGTAGGTCGCTTCGGTTACGGGCATGATCGGAAGATCAAGGCCTGTTGTGTCGTGATCTTTGAGATACTTCTCTACCA